>VBMM01000064.1 GCA_005878415.1 Methanobacteriota archaeon | reverse complement strand
ATGAAATCGAGGATCGGCAGGATCGACAGCGGATGCAGGTGTGAGTATCGGGCGGCCTCGATCAGATGGACCTTCTCGACCTTCCGGAGGAGGGCGCCGACCCCGGTCGACTCGACCCGCTCGAGGTCGCCGGCGATCGACTCGTAGAACGACGTCTCGGAGAGACGGCCCATCAGGGCGGCCTTGTCCAGCGTCACCATCTCCTGCAGGTCCTCCACGCTCATCTCCCGGCCGCCCGCCAGGAAGATCTCCCGCTTGAACGACGCCTTCGCGGCCCACACCCGAAGGAGGGTCTTGAGGTTCACGATGTCGATCTCCCGCTCGACGAACTGCCGCATCAGGCGGTTCGCCTCCGTCGACGGCGGGATCGAGGCGAGGAGTTCCGAGTAGTAGATCGCGGAGACGCGATCCTCCCAGGCGGACCAGTCCGTCACGTCGGACGCCTTCGCCCCGAGGCCGGCCAAGGCCTGCGCGTAGATCGTGTCCTCGAGCCTCCGGAACGTCTCGTCGAGCGTCTCCGATTCGATTAGCTCGCGCAGGAACGCGAGGGGGAAGCTCCCGGCGGGCACGAGGTCCTCCTCGACCTCCGACGCCGGCGCGCCGTACGTCTTCGACCGGACGATCGTCTTCACGTTCTGCAGGTCGTATCGGTCCAGGTACCGGCCGACGATGGCCCGCAGATCGCCTTCGCAGAAATCGTAGATCTCGTTGTACACCTTCGCAAGGTTCCGCGAGGTCGCGGTCTCGATGAGGTCCACGCCCGAGTAGCGGCCTCCGAGCGCGAGCATCTCCGCCTTGTACTCCCGTTCGCCGAGGAACCGCGCGATCTCCGGGATCTCCATTTGCAGGAGCCGCCCGTACACGTCTTCGGGAAGGAGGGCCGACCGCTTCGCGCGGACCCTCGCCGTGACGTATGGGTAGTTGCCCGTCTCGTACGGGATGCGCTCCCGGATCCAGCGGTACCGCTCGAGGAGCGGTTCGAGGCCCTCGATCCTTGGCGGCCGTCCCCTCACGCCCTGGAAGGCCATAGGGTGTCCGCCACCTCCTTGACCGCGTCGTCCCACACGTCCCTCAGGATCGACTCGTACCGCAGGTCGATCCGGCGGGTGCCGTCCGCGGATTCGATCACGACGCCGCCGGCGCAGTCGATCGTCCCCGCGAACGCAGAGCCCGCGATCTTCCGGACCACCGGCTCGTCCCGGGCGTTTGCGTACACCTTACCCCCGCGCCACTCCGCCTCGTTGGCCTTGAGGACGCCGCGGAGGAACTCGGCGTGATCGGGCAAGCTGCCCAGGCGCTCGAGCGTCCCTCGGTAGACGCGGTCGAGGGCTTCGCGCTGCTGCGCGAGGACGATCTTGCGGGCCTCCAGCTCCGCGCGAGCGAGGGCTTGCACCCGTCGGCGCTCCGCGGCGGCGCGGCCGCGTTCCTCCGCTTCGGCCATCAGCTTCGCGCCTTCCGACCTCGCCTCGCCGAGCATCCGTTCCCGTTCGGCGCGGGCCTCCGAGAGGATGGCCTGGGCCTCCGCCTCTCCGTCCTTGAGGATCGCCTCGACGACGGTCTCCAGGCTCACGTCGGATCCGTCCCGCTCAAAGGTTGCTCAGCAGGGAGAACGCGATGACCAGTCCGAAGATCACGATCGTCTCCGGGATGACGACCAGCGGGAGCACCCGGCCGAAGAGCTCCGGTTTCTCCGCGATGGCACCCACGGATGCCGCTCCGATCCCCTTCTCTGCCCAGGCCGTCGCGATTCCCGTCCCGAGGACGGTGAGTGCGGCAGCCATCGCCACGAGCCCTTCCTGACCCGCCGATACGACCATGTGGTTTCACACCTCCGCTTTCGTTCTCAAACCGAAGGGGCGGAACCTCGTCCCGCTGCCCTTGTAGAACTTCAGGAAGAACTCCACGTAATTAAGCCGAACGGATTGGATGGCGCCTGAAATCGTACTGAGGACGAAGAGAAGGAAGTTGGCGAGTCCGACGAACACGAGACCTAGGACGAGGCCGACGACATTCCCAGAGTCGATCCACGGAAAGAGAAAGGACGTGAGGATCAGGGAGTTGAGCGCGAAAATCACGGTCTCTTCCGCGACACCGATGCCCGCGAGACGCGCGTACGACACGACGTTCGCGAGAAGGCCGAAGACCTCCATGATGTGAAGGAAACCCTCCGTCGCGAGCATCAGGACGACGCCGACCCCCAGCATCGCCAAGGCGAGGTACGGGATCGGGTTTGCCGCCGAGAACCCGAAGCTCGCTTGGACCAGGCCCGTCCGCGGGACCCAGCCGAGGAGCCCATTCCAGATCGCGTAGCCCAGCGTACCGTGCCAACGGCCCGCGCGGTCCATGATCGCGATGAAAAGACCCGTCAGGATGAGGAGCCATCCGACCTTCCCGATTGCGTGCTTCGGGTTGTGGCGGGCCTCGTTCACGACGCCGAATGCGAACCCGACGCTGAGGTGCAGGTAGGCGATCGCGAGGGACAGGACGATGAAGTCCGTGACCTGATGGAGTTTCTCGAGGAACGGGAACAGTGGGATGCTCACGTGCAGGATGTCGTCGGACCAGTTGAACGCCTCCGCCCGGGAGATGCCCACGATGTCCGGCGCGTGGAACGGGATGCCGAACGCCTCGCCAAAGACGAACGCCCCGAAGACGGACGCCCAGAGTCCGCCCCACACGAAGGCGACCGTCAGGTTCTTCCAGAATCCCCACGGCTTGTCTTTCCAGCGGCGGAGCAACCAAAGGCCGTAGACGACCCAGACGGCTCCGTACCCGAGGTCCCCGACCATGATCCCGAACATCACCGGGAAGGCCAGCGAGAACACGAGCGTCGGATCGAGCTCGTGGTAACTGGGGGTGCCGAACATGTGGATGAGCATCTCGAACGGTCGGATGGGCCGCGGGTTCCGCAGCTCGACGGGCGGCTCCACGGCGGGTTCCTCATGGGCCGCGGCGACCTCGAGCTCGGAAACCAGGAGGTGCGATTCCCGTTCCAGCCGCCCCTTCATCTCGGGGAACACCGCGGTCGGGACCCACCCATCCACCAGGAACGTGTGGTCCGTGACCGCGAACCGCAGGGGCGCCTCCGCTTTCTCGACCTGGGTTTCGAGATGGGCCCTCGCGGCGACGAGGAACCCCGCGTACCGCTCTCGGAGGGTCGTGAGCCGCTCTTCGATCTCCTTGGACCGCGCCTCCCACCGCACCTTCTCGGCCCGGAGGTCGGCCAGGAGGTCGCCGGGACGCCCCTCGCCCGCCGGAATCGGGAGGTTCGTGAAGCCGCGTTGGGCGAGGAATTCCCGCATCGCCGACGCCGCGGCCTTGACCACGAAGACCGCCAACAAGCCCGGCGCGGCGAACGCCTCGTACTCCGTCGTCACCGTGTCGAGGTCGTCGATGTCTCGCGGGGCCTTACCCACGAAGACCTCGAGTCTCTCGTACCCGCGGTAGTCCTGGAGGGCGAGCGGGAGCTCGGCGAACGGCGTCATCTCCTCGATCTTGCGGTCGAGGTCCGCGAGGAGTGATTGGATCTTCTTCTTCGACGTGTCCTCTTCGGAGATGTTCAGCTCCAGGGAGAGGATCTTCTGGCGCAGGTCGCCCGTGAGCCCGGTCTCGGCGGCGGGTTCCGCGTCCTCGAGTTGGAGGACGGATGCGAGGGATCGGAGCTTGACGAGGATCTCGGACGCCTCCGAGGCTTTGAGGAGTGGCTTGCCGATCTCAAGGCCCTCCTCTCCTTCCTTGTGGTCGACGATGTGGAGGAGCTTCAAGTCGTACAGGCGTTCGATCGTTGCTTCCAATTCATCCCGCGGCCCGACGATCAAGGCCCGGGTCATCGGCACGGGCCTAAGCATTCACGGCACCCTTGAACTTCTGGATGAGCAGGTCGACCGCGCGGTCCAGGTTTCCGCTCGCCTGTCCCGCGAGTTCGGCCGCACGTTTCCGACCGGCGGCCAGGATTGCCTCCGTCTCATGCGCGGTCGCGCGATCGGCCTCGCGGAGGATTTCTTCGTACCGTTTCTCGGCCTCGCGCCGCAGGCTCTCGCGGAGCTCGAACGCCTCTCGCCGCGCGTCCCGGAGGATCCTCTCCCGCTCCGCTGCCGCGCGTTCCTTCGCGCTTCGAATCTGACCTTCCGCGGCCTTGATTCTCTGGAGAGTTTCCTCTTTCTTCACGCGAGAACGTCGGGGACAACTGGGCCTCTGCTTAAAGGTTTTCGTCCTACCCGGCGGGGGCGGACCGACGTCGCGATCCGCGCCCGTCGATTTTCATCGACCGAATTTTATACTTACGTGAGAATGCAACTTCGGGATGAATCACGCGCTCGTGAAACGCGCGCCGCTCGCGCATTTCTAAGGAGAGAATCGGGACAACTGCACAACGTATAAATAGGAAACGTCCTCTTTCGCGTGTGTCCGAACGCCTCCAGAAGGAGCGGGAATCAGAAGGTCGTAGGATGAGAACGCTTGCGCTCATCATGTCGACGTTTCTGATGGTCGCCGTCATGGCCGGCGTCGCCCTTCCCACGGCCGAAGCCCAGGTCGTCCCGACCCCGACCCTGACCGTGTTCGTCTTCGGCGAGACGGTCGGCGGAAAACAGGTGTTCTCGCCCTCGCAGATCCTCATCCCGCAGGTCCCGGTTCACCTCGTCGTCACGTTCCACAACAACGACACGATGCAACACACGTTCTCGATGAACGACGTGAATGGGACTCGGTGGGTCAACACGAGCTACGTCGACCCCGGTCTGAACGTGACGGTCGAGTTCACCGTTGTGTCGATGACGCAAGTCCTCCTGACGAACGGCACGCGCTTCGCCCCGGAGGCGGGGGCGAACGGAATCCTTTTCTACTGCATCCCGCACCGGGACGCCGGCATGACGGGGCAGATTGTCCTCGCGAGCGTCCCCCCCGCGGCCGCGGAGAAAGGGATCCTCCTCCGGGCCTACTGGATCGGGATCATCGGGATCGGGATCACGCTCGTGTGGGTCGGCATCACGTACTTCGTGATCAAGTCGTCCAGCCGCCACTTCGTCGACCACTCGGAGCATGTGAGGAAGGGTCTGCCGTGACCGACCTGATCCGGAGCGACGCGCCCACTCGGAGTTCGATGGCGGCCCTGGCGATCGGCGGCCTCGTCGTCGGGATCCTGTGGTTCAGCATCCTGACCGTCATCGTGGCGCTGCAGGTCCTCGGCGGCACGGAGGACGCCCTGGCCGACTCGTACATGGCGGTCTTCATGGGGATGGTCTTCCTCCTCTTGGCCGTCGCCGTCGACGTATATCGCAGAGAGTTCATGCCCGACGAGCTGATTCACAAGATTCGACGCCCGAAGATCGTGCTCCACCGGGCGTTCCGCTGAGGTGATTCGCTGAGCTGGGAGGAAGAGGAACGGGAGAAGGGATGGACCCGCCGCGAATGGGTCAAGCTCGGCCTGACCGCGAGCGCCATCGGCTCGGTCGCGAGCCTGGGCGGACTCGCCGTCGGCCAGCTCCTGCCCCCGCCGTACAAGTTCGAGGGCGAGATCCGCGAGACGATTCAATACACGAAGTTCCCGACCCCGCAATGGTGGAACGCGAGGGCGGGCTCCCCCGTCCGCGTGACGGATTTCCAGGAGTGGCAAGGCGCGACCGGGGTGTGGCGCGGGCTGTTCCAAGGCACGACCTACGTCCCGGGCACCGGATACCCGTGCATGATCATCCGGATCAAGCGGGAGGACCAGTTCTTCACGGAGCCGCCCGCGGACCAGCTGCCGGAGACGTTCAAGAAACTTCAGGCGACGGACTCGGCCTTCCATCTCTACTTCGACGACCCAACCCTGGACCCGGCGAAGGGCGGGACACGGATCGTGGTCCTCTTCGACCGCTGCGTCCACCTCTGCTGCACGCCGGGCTGGCACGTCGTCACCAATCCTCCGCCGGCGAGGGACTACGTCGCGTACGGCGCGTCCCCGCCGACCTACGTCCAGTTCGCGCAGGACCCGGTCTACTGCGTCTGCCACGGTTCCCAGTACGATCCGATGCTCCTGGTCGTGAACGTCAACCCGAAGAACGGCGAACCGTACGTCGGGGCGGAGCGCGTCCACGGACCCGCGCCGCGCGCCCTCGCCGTCATCCCGGTCAAGCCGCAAGGTTTGAACCTGATCGGTGGCATGCCGCTCGACCCCGCGACCGGGAAGCTGGATTTCGCGTGGTACACGTACTGCTGAGGTGAGAGGAAACGTCGACGACGGGGGACATCCGGCAAGACACGGGGCGGACGATCTTCGGATGGATCAAGTCCCGCTTCCCGACCGTCCCGTACGCCGAGTTGACGCGGGTCGTGTTGGAGACGGACCAGCGGCAGGTCCCGCGCAGCCATGCGGAGAAGTACGAACTCAAGACGATTTGGTATTGGTATCCGCTCTACTGCCTCGGCGGCATCTCCTTTGTCGCGTTCATCGTCCTCACGATCACCGGCATCCTCCTCGGGTTCTTCTACGTGCCCGACGGCCGGCTCGAAATCGACGCGACGTCGGGGAACCTGACGAACCCGGCTTGGCGGTCCATGCTGACGATCATGAACGTCATCCCGTTCGGCTTCATCATCCGCGGGATGCACCACTGGGCCGCGCACATCATGATCGCGGCGGTCTTCCTGCACATGTGCCGCGTCTATTTCACGGGCGCGTACAAGAAGCCGCGCGAGCTGAACTGGCTCCTCGGCGTCGTCCTCATGCTCATCACGGTCTTGTTCGGGTACTCCGGGTACCTGCTTCCCGCGAACGCCTTGAGCGAGGGCGCGGCGAACATCGGCATCAACATGACGCGCGCCTCGCCGGCGATTGGCGATCAGCTCGCGATCCTGCTGTTCGGGGACACCAACACGCTGTCCGGGGTGTACATCCTGCGGTGGTACTGGGTCCACGTGTTCATTCTGCCCCTCGTCGGTACGGGGCTCATGGTCCTCCACATGGGGCTCGTCTGGCTGCAGGGCGTCGCGGAGCCGCACTGAGGTGTCCAATGCAAATCGAATACGTCAAGGGGAAGATCATGGAGGGCCGCCAGTCCGGGTTCCCCCGTCAGTACGGACCGGAGCGGTCCGACCACCAACCCGGCATCCCGCTGTTCCCGCAGGAGGCCACGCGGGACCTCGTCGTGACGTTCATCCTGGTCGCCATGATGTTCTTCCTGTCGGCCTTCGTGACGCCGTTCCTGGGACCCGCGCGCGGCCCGCAACTTTCCGAGCTGATCGTCCCGGACTGGTATCTCCTGTTCTCCTGGGGCCTCCTGAAGGTCGCGGACATCTTCCCGCAGTTCACGATCGGCCAAGGCACCCCGCTGAAGACGGAGTTCAGCGCGGCCTTCTGGGGCGACTTGCTCAGCGGGATTCCGGTCATCTTTCTCCTGATATTGCCGTTCATCGATCGCGGCCGGGAGGCTCGGCCTGCGAAAGCGCCGGTCCGGTCCGCCTTCGGGCTCGCGTTCCTGATCGCCTGGATCTTCACGTCCTCGCTCTACTCGATCCGGGAGGTCGTCGCGCAGCGGTGGGTCTCGCCGAACGGTGCGGCGCTGATCCCGGACTTCACGATGAAGTGGTTCTTCATCATCCCGCCCGTGCTCGTCGGGCTGACGTCGTACATCGCGTTGCGGCGGCTCGGGTACCAGCCGATGCGCCGCTGGCTCGTCCCCTACGTGGCGGGCTTGGCGGCCATCGTCGTCGCGCAGTCCGCATGGATTCTCTTCGACCCTGCCGGCCTGGGCGTGGAAGCGCGGCCCTTCACGGTGGAGATCGCGATCGCCCTCGGGATCATCGCGGTGCCGACCGTCGCCGTGGCGGCTGCGGTCCTCCTCGCCCCGGAGTCGACCGCGCGCAAGGTGTCGACGTGGGCGGGCGCCCTCGGCCTCATCGGATTCCTGGCGTTCTACGGCGGCGTGGCCTACCTCGACCAGCCGAGGGCCCTCGGGTGGGTCCTCTCCGTCCTCTGGCCGAACATGAACACACTCGTCCTCATCCCGATGTTCGCCGTCCTGACGGCGTGGCTCGGCACCCGGCGACCATACAGCACGTACGAGTACCTGCTCAACGAGTGCTACCAGTGCGGCAAGTGCCACACGGTGTGCCCCGTCACGAAGGTCGAGGACGACGCCCTCGGTGGTCTGAATCTGGTCTACAACACGTTCAAGAAGCAGCACGATGGCGTGCCTCTCTGGACGTGCCTCGCGTGCGACGCGTGCAGCGCCGTCTGTCCGCTCGACATCCAGTACAGCGACTACATCCTCGAGGAACGCGCGAAGGTCCACGCCCGCATGGCCGCGGACGGAGGGCAGCGGGAATGATGGAGACGGAGTACGGCCCCGGCCGGACGATCCCCCATCCGGTCATGTTCCGCGTGCTCGACGCCGAGGCCGACGACACGACAATCCCGGAGATCAAGGTGGAGCACAAATCGGAATACGCGTACTACCCGGGCTGCGTCGACTACTACGACGTCGAGATGCAGTTCTCGCACATGAACTACGGCGACACGAACCACGGGATCATCTTCGACTCCTCGATCAAGCTGCTCCGCGCGGTCGGCATCCAGCCGATGATCCTCGACCGGTCGTTCATGAAGTGCTGCGGCCACGACCAGCTCTGGCAGGGGAAGGTCGACATCTTCGAGAGGATGCGGGACTACAACACGAAGATCATCAAGATGCTCGGGGTGAAGACCCTGGTCACGTCCTGCGCGGAAGGCTATCGCACGTTCCGGCTCGACTACAAGCTCGACGGCGTGCGGGTCGTCCACATCACCACGTTCCTCTACGAGCGCGGGCTGCGCATTCCCCCGCAGCCGGAGACGGCGAAGCGGATCCGGGTGGCGTTCCAAGATCCTTGCCGCTCCGGGCGCCAGATGCCGATCGATCCCGTGTACGAGGAGCCGCGGGAGCTCGTCAAACGCGTGGACAACGCGGACCTCGTCGAACTGAAGACGTTCCGCGCGGACGCACAGTGCTGCGGCGTCGCGCAGATGATGTACTGCAACGACAAGACGAAAGGGCTGACGCGCAAGCGGATGGACGAGGCGACCGAGGTCGACGCGGACTACCTCCTGACCGCCTGCCCGAAGTGCCTCACGCACTTCGGATGCCTCCATCATGAGAACCGCTGGCAGCCGGGGGAGGAGCGCTACACGTACAAGGTGATGGACATCACGCAGTTCCTCGCCGAGCGGTTGCCCGGGGACTACCCGACGGGGAGCAACGTCGACACGAAGCGGAAGGAGCCGCCACTTCCCGGGAGACGGGGGTGATCGGCACGGCCACCTCGCCCGCGCCCCCCGTCCCGAGCCCTCCCGCGGATCCGCTCGTCGCATACTACCGCAACGTCCGCCAGATGAACCTCACGCTCGCGAAGGATCGCTACAAGCAGGGCTTCAAGGTCCGGACGCAGGAATACATCCGCGGGCGGGGCACGCTCGCCATCGTGGACGAAGAGATCTGCATGGGGTGCACCCATTGCTTCGACAACTGCGCGTTCGAGTCGATCTCGATGGTGGATCGCAAGTTCGCGTTGCCGGAGTACTCGTACACGTCGCGCAAGGCGATCATCATCGAGGAAAACTGCGTCGGTTGCGAGAAGTGCGCCATCGTCTGTCCCGTCGACGCGATCACCATGGTCACGAAGCACGGATTCGTCGTGAAGGACGGCCGGGTGGTGTCAACCACCGCGCCCCCACCGCCGCCTCCGCGACCTCCCACGCCGACACCGGTCAAGCTCGCGACTCTCGCTCCGGCCCCCGCGCCCAAGGCACCGACGCCGGCCCCGAGCCCTCCGGAGCCCGCGGAGGAGCCACCCGAGGAATCGGGCGAGGAAGAGGGCGAGGGAGGCGACGCGCCATGACGGACGCAACCGCGCCTCCGACGGTCGTGAAGGCCCGGAAAGCCCCCCGGATGACCTACAAACAGGAGATCCAGACGATCAAGAACCTCCCGCGGACGCAGCGGCTCATCGTCATCATGAAAATCGCCGGGGTGTTCCTCGTGGCGATCGGCCTCGAGGGGATCGTGACGGGTCAATACGCGTACACGCTGCTGTTCATCCCGCTCGGGGTCTTCGTGTCGATGATGCCGATCAAGATCCGCACCGGCGTGTGCATCGCGTGCCGGTCGCCGCTGGAACAGCACCAGGCGATCTGTCCGAAGTGTGGCGCGCCGCAGATGTGAGCCGCCTCAGGGCGACAAGAGCGGCTGCACGACGTGCGCGGTGTCGATCGTCGACTTGAGGGATCGCAGAAACGACATGCGCTGGCGGAATTGCGGCTCCCCCTCCCAGAGGTGCGCGAGCCGCGATGTGAACACGCCTCCGGCGATCTTCGACACGATCGTCCGTACGCCTTTCGACAGGTCGTGCTGCTTCGTGCGGTCCTTCGGGGACGCGAAGGACGGGAACACGGACACGGTGCCGGTCTCCCGAAGGGTCGCGTAGAAGCCCGCTTTCGCCGCGGACTGGTCGCCAAACGCACGCAGGCGCCCTGCGAAATCTCCGAGGGCCTTCGAAGGAAGGCGCACCTCGCCGACGAACAGCGAGCGCGAGACGCTCTCCGCCGTCTTGCGGTACGCGTCCTGCGCGGCGTCGAACGGGTTCGGGACGTCGGCACCCTTCGACTTGAATCCGGCCATCGCGGCGTCGATGGCCTTCTCCTTCGCCGCGGCGCCCGTCGCGGTGGCGCCGAACGCCACCTGGGCGGTGAAGGCCTCCGCGGGTGCGCCAGGGCGCAGGATCTTCGCGGCCGCCGCATCAGTCACGTGGACCCAGTCGATCCCCTGCCCCGTGCGGGAGAGCTTGTCGAGGGCGGCCGCCAGCTTCGTCCCGTCGTCGAAGGCGTACGTCAGGGTCTTGCGAGTCGAGGGTTTCGCCTCGAGCCGGACGGCCACGGCAACCGGGATGAAGAACTCCGCCGCGAGCGGGATCACCGCGTGCAGAAGATCGTACGCCGTCCCGTTGTTCGCGACCTCCTCGAAGCCCAGGCGGGCCCGATGGCCGAACGCGCTGATCGTCCGCACCGCGTTCACGAACGAGCCGAACTCGCCTCGGTACGACGCAAACGCAGCGTCGCCGACGAGCGCGTCCCCGACCGCGAAGTCGAGGGGGACCGTCGGCACGAACGGGACGGAGTGGCCCTTCGCCGTTGCGGCGTCGTACAAGGCCTTCCACGTCGCGCCCACCTGTGCGATCGCGCGGTGTCCTTCCTCCGCGAACTCGATGTCCGCATAGCCGGAGAAGTCGAGCTGCACGCCCCGCTGCTCCGGGACGATCCAGTCGTACGTCAGGAGGGTCCGCGGTCGCGGCACGACCCCGAACTCCCGCGTCCGACCGACGCCCAGCTGCGTGCGGAAGAAGTGGTAGTCCTCCGCGGACAGCCCGAGGCTCAGCGTGCTCTCCTGTCCGTTCAGCACCCGCACGAGCTTGCGGACCTCTCCGTCGTCCTTCACCTTCACGGTGACGGGCGGCACCCGACTCAAGTCCGCGATCAGGTCCCTCGGGAGCACGCGGTCGTCCCGCACGAAGAGCGCGCGGATCAGCGCATCCCGGATCAGCTCGGAGAGCGCCGGGATCTCGACGGCCTTCTCGATGTAGTGCCAGTCACGAAGGAGGCCCATCTCATTTCTCCTTGGCGTGCTCGTACGCCCGCACGAACCGGTCCCGTGTCGGCTTCGCGCGCCGCAGGATCGCGGCGATCTCGAGGCCGACCGCCATCCCCGGTGGCGGGATCGCCCGCAGTCCCGGCCACGGGTACTTCGTCCA
>VBMM01000063.1:22740-25585 GCA_005878415.1 Methanobacteriota archaeon | reverse complement strand
AACTGCGGGTAGATTGTCGGCTCGCCGCCCGCGAACTGGATCGCCGCGACCGGGATGGGGCGCTGCGCGCGCAAGACCGCGAACTCGTACACGATCTGCTCGAACGTCGGCTCGAAGACGTACCCGGCCGCGTTCGCGTTGGCGAAGCAGATGGGGCACTTCAGGTTGCACCGGTTCGTGAGGTCGATGTTGCACAGCGACGTCGCGGAATAGTGGAGGTTGCACAGGCCGCATTCGTACGGACAGACCTTCGCATCGACGATTTGCGGGTTCTCGAGCCCGACGCCATCGAAGGCCCAGTTCTCGGCACGAAGGTACATCTCTGCATCGGACCAGCATACCTCGTCGAATTCGCCGTGCTCCTTGCACGTCTTCTTCATCTTCAGCGCGCCGTCGCCGATGTACAGCGTCGCCGGGATGACTTTCAGGCATTCCGGACACAGGGATCCGGTCCGACGGGGCAGCCCCTTCTGGAGCTTCGAGGGCATGACGACCATGGCGTTGTCCTGCCGCGATTCGCGGTACATGTTGCGGACCGCGCCGATGGCATAGTCAGTGCCGCAGAGAGACATTCTAGCACACCTCTTAGTCCCGGCCTAATTTCGCGGGGAGTGATAACCCTTTTGTAGTATCCGCTACTACAAGATTCTGAGCGGTCAATGGAGGGTCGTTTGAGAGGCCGTTTCGCCCCCCGGGGCGCGTTTCACAAGGACCGCCGACTCGTCGACCTCGGCGAGCACCTCATCGAGGCTCCGGAAGGTCCGATCGGACAACGCCCCGAGGAACCGCGACGCGTGCACGCGCGTGCCCTCGTCCGCGTCGACGATCTTCCAGCCGTGATCCCGGAGGAGCGCCTCGCGGGTCGCCGGGAACGTCGCGTCCGGCCGGAGCACCTCGTCGAGCGAGGCGAGGCCGCGGGCCGAGGTCGCGGCGGGGAACGAGCCGGTCCGTCTGAACGTCACGAAGCGTGCCGCGTCCTTGTACATCCGGACCCCGTGGAAGGTGAAGGCGACCTGGACCGCGTCTTGGCCCGCCCGGTCGATCGCCCGCAGCTCGTCGTCGTCGAACTCGTACACGTTGTGCGGGCCGGGCCCGAAGAGACGCGAATAGACCGTGTCGTTGGCGATGCGGGCCGCCGATTGGGAAAGGTCCACGACATCGAGCACGCCCAGGTCTTCCATCGCTTTCTGTGCGGCCTTCGGAAGGGGCCCGGACCGATGGGCCCGGGCCTCGAGCCCGACCTGCAGGCCGCCCGCCGCGAGCCCGACGAGGTCCCGTAGGCCCGCCACCTGAGGCGCCTCGAGGGGCAGGCTGGCAGGGGTCTCGAGGATGAGGAAGGGGGCTCGGAGGATCTTCGCGATGCGGACGTCGTGGGCGAACGCGGCTCGCGCGGGCCCGGTGGCCCGCAGGCCGTCGACATGGCTCACCCCCCGGAACGCCTTCACGGCGAACGTGAAGTCGGGCGGTACCCGGGTCCGCCACCGACGCGCAAACGTCTCCGGAATGGGACGATAGAAGCCCGCGTTCACCTCCACGAACCGAAACGCGCGCGCATACGACTCGAGGCCGCCGGCGAAGTATCCCCAACCGCCCGCGCCGACAAACTCCTCGCCCATGCCGGCCCGCAGGCTTCGGAGGGTCTTAAGCCGACGCGGCAGAGGGCCCCGAAACTGCCCCGGGCTGAGCGCCGCTGGCTATACGATAATGTATCGCGCCGGCCTTCCGGTAGCGGCGATGGTCCGGCTTCGGTTCGGGTGCAGCGGCTGGGACTACCACGAGTGGATCGGCCCGTTCTACCGCAACGCGACCGAGTCGAAGCTCCGCGCGTACTCGCGCGTGTTCGACACCGCGGAGATCAACTCGACGTTCTACCGGTCGCCGTCCCCGGGGATGGTCCAAGGATGGGGGCGCTTCACCCCGGACGAATTCGTGTTCGCGGCGAAAGTCCCGCAGACCGTCACACACGACCGGTTCCTGGACGTCGCCCGCGGCGCGGACAAGGACCTCCTCGTCTACTGCGAGCTCATGCGGCCGCTGCTCGACGCCGGCAAGCTCGGGCCCCTCCTGCTCCAGCTCCCGCCCCGCCTGCGGTTCGAGGAGTCGACGATCCACCGCTTCCTCGATGCGCTGCCTCGCGACTTCACCTTCGCCCTCGAGCCGCGGAACAAGTCGTGGATGGCGCTCGAGGCGTTCGATCTGCTGCGGTCGACCGGCGTGGCGTACACGATCGTGGACGAACCGCTCCTGCCGCCGGACCTGCACGTGACCGCACGAATCGCATACGTCCGGTGGCACGGCCACGGCACGGACCCTTGGTACAACTACCGCTACTCGGAAGAGGAACTCAAGTCGTGGGTGCCGCGCGTCCAGCAGGTCGCCGGCCAAGCCGAGACGACGTTCGGGTTCTTTAACAACCACTTCCACGGTTACGCGCCGGAGAACTGCCTGCAGATCTTGCGGATGCTCGGCGTGCACACGCAGGAGCACGCTCGCGCCCTCACGCGAATCGAAGCGTTCCGGAAGCAGGCCACCTCGTCCGCCGCGCGGCTGCGATCGTTGACGCTGGAAGACTTCGGCGCGGATGTGCCGAAAGATGCCCTCGTCGACGCGGCGCTCGGCAAGTTCATGGATCCGAATCGGATGGATCGGGCGAAGCGGATCGATTCGCGCGACGTCGAGATCAGCCGCGACGGCGCTGTCGTCCTAGCGCGCATCAAGGAGTACCGGGTCGAGCTCGATCCCGTCGGCCGGACGATCGTGCACGACTGCGAAGACTGGGGGAAGCTCATCGCGCGAAAAGACTTCTGCAAGCACGTCGGAAAATTGTTCTTGAGCCTTCCGAAAG
>VBMM01000063.1:0-22682 GCA_005878415.1 Methanobacteriota archaeon | reverse complement strand
CAAACCGGACCTCGCGTTACGCGATGCCCCTCGCCGCTAGGTCTCGAAGTCTAGCGTATTGCATGTCTGCGGTCCGCTTCCTGACCCGTCAAGAGACCTGCCAAACGTGCAAGATCGCGTCCCCTTCGAGATACCAGATGTATGCGTGTGTCTTGCTGGTTAGATTCTTCAGGGAGATCGTCATGGTGCGCTCCACCCCGATGGACCCCTCGATCAGGAAGCTTGCCAACTTTGCGGAGAACCCAACGCCCAAAACGGAAATGGTAACGCTTACTTGCCACTCAAGCCGCAGAGCGAATGTCGCCGCGTCATTCTTTGACACCGCGCAGGTGTTCTTCTTCGGACAGAAGACCTGAGTCCCACCCGTCGGAGGTGGGTTCGGCATGTAGTCCGCTTGTGTGTTGATGATGTTGTAATAGTCCCTTGCCGCGGAAACGTAAACACTGGCGGGATGAGAGGGATCAGTCTTCCAGAAGATTCCGTGGACCACAACGCCGCGCTGGACAATCTGCGCATTGATGGTGGGGTCGTCGTGGGTGCTGCCAGACCCGGATTGTGTGACCCCCGAAGTCACGCTGAAACTAACCCCGGTTCCCCCGCCGTAAGCGTCGACACGCGTCGACACCGTCGTGGTCATACTCCAAGACAGTGTCGCTTCGAACTGATTCGTGTTCACGGTCGCAAAGATAAGAAGGAGGGTTGCCACGGGGGTGAAAAGGTCAGCCGGCAGCTGGAAATCTGCACGGGCACGGGTGTTAATCCCCGGGGGGATGGTTACGTTCTGCTTCTCTTCCCAAAAGGCGACGACCTTGTCCTTGTTGGCCCAAACGAGAACGAACTCGCCGTCGCCGCAGCAACCGATGAAGTAGCTGCCGGCGGTGTTAGTCCTCGTGACCTCAGGATTGCTACATGATTGGTCTTGGTGGCAGATCGCCACTTGGACGTTATTGATAGGTGATCCACTGTTGTCAACGACGGTTCCCACAATGCCGTGGTTGTCCACCGCAGCACCTGCAAAAGACCCCGGCAACGAAAATGCGCCGACGCAAAGCAAAATCAGGAGCCCTCGACACACCCTTCGGATGGGCGATGTATGCGCTGCGGTGGGCCCGGGGTCAGTTGACATGGCAGATCGACGCGCGGAGCGACGGAGGCAGATATAATACCTTTCCGCTCTCGCAATTGTTTTGACCGCATTAACTCCGGATGAAGCTCTGTCGAAGCCTCTGCTCCGAAAGCAGCGTCCTCGTCGGTTTGGTAGCCGCCGCGTTCTGCAACGTTGTCAGGAAGAAAGTGAATTAAAGCGGGGCCAGATTCAAACCCGAACGAATATGGGCGTGTTGCTGACCCCAATCACCATTCGACATCCGACTATGCTGGGAGCGTTGCGCGGTCGGTCCATTGCGGTCGACGGAAACCTCGAACTCTACCAGTTCCTCTCGATCATGCGGACGCGCGACGGCCGACCGCTCCAGGATTCGCACGGTCGAATCACATCCCACCTGAACGGCCTCATGTTCCGCACGACGCGCCTCCTCGTCGACTACGACATCCGACCAGTATTCGTCTTCGACGGACCGCCACCGGAGTTGAAACGGGAGGAGATTCGCCGACGACGCGAGGCGCGCGAGAAGTCCCAGCGGGAGTACGAGACAGCCGTCGCCTCGGGCGACTTGGCGACCGCCTGGTCCAAGGCGGTCATGACGTCCCGCCTCACGCGCCCGATGGTCGAGGAGGCGAAGACGCTCCTCACATTGCTCGGGGTTCCGTGGGTGCAGGCACCGAGCGAAGGAGAGGCGCAGGCCGCCTTCCTCGCCCACCGAGGGGATGTGTGGGCGGCGGGTTCGAAAGACTACGACTCCTTGCTGTTCGGCGCGCCCCGCCTTCTGCGATTCCTCGCGGTGGCCTCGACCGAATTTCTTCCATCCCGCGGACGGTCCCGGGCGGTTCCCCCAGAAATCCTCGATCTCGACGAGAACCTACGCGCCCTTGGGCTGTCCCGCGAACAACTCATCGATGTTGCGATTCTCGTGGGGACGGATTTCAACGTGGGAGTCAAAGGAATCGGACCCAAGACCGCGGTGAAACGAATCCGTGAGTGGGGGGCCATCGGTCGCGCTCCCCTCGAAGTGCGAGAAGCCCTGCCCGTGAATGTCGAGACGATTCAATCGTTCTTCCAGAATCCCCCAGTGTCTACCGAGCCGGTGGCTCCAATCGGAGAGCCCGATGACCACGGGCTCTATCGGTTCCTCTGCGACGAACGCGGGTTCGCTCGAGACCGCATCGAGAAGGTCATCGCGCGACTCGATCGGGCGACGAGTAGGCAGACGACATTGGACATTTGACGAACCCTGGTGTCCCGCGGTAGAAAACGCTTAAGTGAGCGCACCGAAATACGGGCGTCGCACGGCTAGAGCTCGGGTTGATGCGTGGGGAGGATCAAAATGGAACAAGCTCAGCAGACAGCACCAACGACGGGGCGGGGTCGAAGCAGGAAGTTACTGGCGGTCGTCGCGGCCTTGATCGTCCTCATCCTCGTGGGCGGCGCAGCTGCGTACGTTCTTTTGAGCGCGCCACCTCCGCAGAAGGTATTGGTCGTCGGCACGACCGATGACGAGATCACCTTCGACCCCGCGGACGAGTACGACTACTTCTCGGGGAACCTCCTCCAAAACACCATGGGGATGCTCCTCACCTACACACCCGGGACGACGAACCTGACCCCAGATTTGTTGAGCGATGTGCCCACGTTAGCAAACGGCGGCATCAGCTCGGACGGACTCACCTACACCCTCCACCTGCGTCCCAACCTGAAGTTCGAGGACGGAACACCGATCAACGCCACCGTGGTCAAGTACTCGCTCGATCGGGTGGTCAAACTGAACGGCGAGCCCGCGTTTCTGTTGGGCTACATCAGCGGAACGCAGGAGTACTGGGACGCCCTCAGCAGCAGAGACGATTTCAGGATCGCTTCGAACTATACGAATTACACGAATTCGGGTGTCCGGATCGTCGACTCACTCTCGGTCGCCGTGCATCTGCGCGCCAAGTAGTCGCCGTTCGCCTCGCTCCTGGCGTTCACGGTTACGGCGCCGGTGGACCCGAAATCGTTGAGGGCCGACAAGTTCTATCCGAATGTCATCGTCTCGAGCGGCCCCTACCGGTTGACGACGTACCTCCCGCACCAACGGTACGAGCTGACCGCGAACCCGAATTACTATGGAACTCCGCCAAAAATGTCGAGGGTGACAATCGTTCGTTACTCGACCGCCGTGGACCTGAAGCTCGCCATGCAGACCGGTCTGATCGATGTCGCGTACCGGAGTCTACTGCCCGAGGACTTCGCGGCGTTTCAGGCGAACGCGGCCGTGAAGACGCTCGCCGGCGAGAGCCCGGTCATCCGCTATCTCGTGTTCAACATGTGCAGTACGGCGGACTTTGCGCTGCTGAAGTGCCCGCGCACGACCGTCTTCTCCGACGCGAACGGCGCGATAATCCGAAAGGCCTTGGCATATGCTTCGAACCGAACGGACATTGCGACAAGCGCGTACAAAGGGACGGTCTCGCCGCTGTACAGCTTGATCCCCGAAGGGATGTTCGCACACGAGGACGTGTTCAAGACCGTGTACGGGGCCACACCCAACCTCGCCCGAGCGCAACAGCTGCTGACTCAGGCCGGATACAGCTCGTCGGCGAAGCTTTCGATCACCCTTTGGTACACCCCGAGCCACTACGGGGACCCGGAAATCTTTGTGGCCCAGGCACTCAAGCGGGCTTGGGAGGCGACGGGCATGGTGGCCGTGACCCTGGACCTGAAGGAATGGACGGACTACAAGGCTGCGTGGAGGGGGGGACAATTCGACGTGTTCCCTTCGGGAACTGGTACCACAACAACACGATGGACGGGCTGATCGAGCAGCAAGCGGCCACCGCGGATCCAACGCAGCGTGCCCAGATCTTTGGCCAGATCCAATCCGGGCTGGCGGGGGATGTGCCCTACATCCCGCTCTGGCAGACCAAACAAACCGTCGTGTTCACGCCGAACGTTTCCGGGATCATCCTGGATCCAATCCAGTTCTTCCGATACTTCACGATCAGCGTGTCGTGAGGCGGAAAACCCGGAAACCTTTTTCCCTTTCGCGCGCTGAACCAAAGACGGTGCGTGGCTAGATGGCGGGATCGACGGCCTCCTTGCGGGCGTACGTGATTACCCGCGTGGCCCTCATGTTCCCGATGCTTTTCCTGCTCGTCACGTTCACGTTCATTCTCCTGCGAGTGGTTCCCGGTGATCCGATCACCGCAATCTTCCGGGAAGGGACGCCTCCGGAAGTTATCGACCGGATCAAGACCCAACTGGGGCTCTATGACCCGCTGTACATTCAGTACTTCCGATACCTCCGCGATGTGTTCACCGGGAACATGGGAACTTCGATTCTCACGCAGCGACCGGTCCTCCAGGACATATCGTATTACATGCCGGCCACGATTGAGCTCACCCTCTCGTCGATGGTCGTGGCGGCCGTCCTCGGCATCGGCATCGGCACCTTCGCAGGGACCCGGCGGGACCGGCTTCCGGACCTCGGCGCACGCCTCTACGGGTCCCTTGCCTACAACATCCCGATCTTTTGGTTTGGCTTGATCCTCAAGCTCATCTTCGCCGTCTGGCTCCGATGGCTGCCGGTGTCAGGACGGTTTTCTCCGCGCCTCTCGGCGCCGCCGACCGTCACGGGCCTGTACACGATCGATAGCCTTCTCGCCGGGGACCTCCGGGCCTTCGTCGATGCGATTTCCCATCTGATCCTGCCATCGCTGACCCTGGGGATCGTCCTCTCCGGATTCTTCGTCCGGATCACCCGCGTGAACGTGATCCACGCAATGGGCTCTGACTATGTCGAGGCCGCGCGGGCCCGCGGCATTCAGGAGCGGAACGTGTTCTTTCGGCACGCACTGAAGAACGCCCTCGTGCCCGTCATCACGACCATGGGCCTCACCTTCGCACTGTTGTTTAGCGGTGCCATCCTCACCGAGACCGTATTTTCCTTCGAGGGCATGGGACGCTACGTGTTCCAGGCGATCAGCTACCGCGACTACCCCGCCATCCAGGGCGCCGTCGTCTACTACGGAATCCTCATGGTCATCATCAGCCTCTGCATCGATATCCTGAATGCGTTCGTCGACCCTCGAATCCGGTACTAGTGGGTCCATGGCGGGCTGGTTGGCGAGAGGTCGCACCTCCTTGATTGGCCGCCTCGTCGGCCGATTCCTGGGCCAATCGAAGACGTTCGCGGGCATCCTCGTCTGGATCGGCATCGCGATCGTCCTCGCGATCGTGGTCCTCGCCATTTTCGCTCCTTTCCTCGCGCCGTTCGATCCGAACACGAAGGTGGCGACCGAGGAAACGCCGCCGGGTGGGCCCTTCCTCATGGGGATCGATCGCGGTCGCGACCACCTTGTCTCTCGTGATCGGGCTCCCGATCGGCCTGTTGTCGGGCTTCGTCGGAGGCCGGTTGGACCGGATCCTCGTCCTCGTGATGGACTCGATCTACGCATTCCCGGGCCTTCTCCTAGCGATCGCCGTCGCGGCGATCATCGGCCGGGGCGTTCTGAACGTCTCGTTCGCGATCGCGGTCGTGTACATCCCGACGTACTTCCGGGTCATCCGGAACCACGTGGCCTCGGTCAAGCAGGAGCCCTACGTCGAAGCGGCGGTCGCCCTTGGGATGTCGAAGCGCCGCGTCATCGGCCGCTACGTCCTCCCGAACGTCGCCCAGAGCATCCCCGTGATCTTCAGCGTGAACGCGGCCGACTCGGTCCTCACGGAGGCCGGGCTGACCTTCTTGGGCTTGGGCTTGCCTCCCGGGATCCCGGACTGGGGGTTCGACATCAGCCTCAACTGGCAGCGCTTCGACTCGGCGTGGTGGGCGACCTTCTACCCCGGCCTCTTCATCCTGATCCTCACGACGGCCCTGACGTTCGTCGGAGAAGGTTTGAACGATATCCTGAATCCGCTCCTCCGCAAGAAGGCGTACAAGGCGGCGGCAGAAACGTGACGCCCCTCCTCCACACGAAGTCGTTGTCGGTCGCGTTCGAAACTCCCGATGGAGTCGTCCATGCGGTTCAGGACGTGAACCTCACGATCCAGGCCGGGACGACCGTCGGGCTCGTCGGAGAGAGCGGCTCTGGGAAGAGCACGCTCGGACGCGCCATCCTGCGGCTCCTCCCGGAGAACGCGAAGGTCACGGGGTCGGTGTTCTTCGACGGGAAGGATTTGGCCGCGCTCTCCGCGAAAGCGATGCGCGACCTCCGAGGACGGAACATCGCCATGATCTTCCAGGACCCGATGACCCGTCTCGATCCGTTGATGCGGATCCGCGACCAGTTCATCGAGACGATCCGCGCCCACGATCCGACCGTCGAGGCCAAGGAGGCGGGCCAGCGAGCCCTCAAGGTCCTCGCCGACGTACGGGTGCCCTCCGATCGGATGGGGATGTATCCCCACGAGCTGAGCGGCGGAATGCGCCAGCGCATCATGATCGCCATGTGCCTCCTGTTCAACCCGGCCCTGTTGATCGCGGACGAGCCGACGACGGCCCTCGACGTCATCCTGGAGGCTCAGATCCTGGAACTCCTTCAAGCGATCATGGGACGTTACAACATGGCGGTCCTGCTCATCACGCACAACCTCGGTTTGGTCGCGGAGTTCGCCGACCGCGTTGCGGTCATGTACGCGGGGCACATCGCCGAGGAGGGGGCGACCGTGCCGCTGTTCCGAGAGCCTTTCCACCCGTACACGCAGGGCCTCCTCCGGTCGGTCATCGATCTGGACACGGAAGCCCTGTACTCGATTCCGGGTTCGCCGCCGACCCTCCTCGGGGCGACGGTTGGGTGTCCTTTCTATCCTCGCTGCGAAAAGCGGATGGATGTTTGTAAGACCGTGTATCCCGAGCCTCGGCCGGTCGGGGAGGACCGGCGGGCGGTGGCTTGCTACTTGTATTAGGTGCGTCCCATGGGCGAACCGCTTCTCGACGTCCGCGACCTGCGCGTGTATTTCCCCGTCTTCAAGGGGTTCGTGCAGCGCTTGCTCGGCGGCGGCGAGGCCGTGGTCCACGCGGTCGATGGCGTGAGCTTCTCCATCGAGGAAGGCGAGGTCTTCGGCCTCGTCGGGGAGAGCGGTTGCGGCAAGAGCACGATCGCGAAAACCCTCGTCGGCCTGGTCCGGCCGACCTCGGGCAAGATCCTGTTCCGCGGCGAGGACGTCACTGGCATGGATCGACAGACCCTCTTCCGGCTCCGGGAGCGGATTCAGATGGTCCATCAGGACGCACACGCCGCGCTGAGTCCCGCGATGACGATTGGTGAAGCGATCGCCGACGTGTTCCGGGCCCACGGCATCATTTCGGAGGCGGGCGAGCGCGTCCCGGTCCACTCGGACGTCCTCCTGAGGAAGGCGGTGCGTGGCGTGCTGAGCGACGTCGGGCTGCGGCCGCCGGAGTTCTTTTACGACAAGTATCCGGACGAACTCAGTGGAGGGCAGAAACAGCGCGTGGTCGCGGCCCGTGTCCTCGCCTTGCGACCGCGGATCATCGTCGCCGACGAGCCCGTGGCGATGCTCGACATGTCGATCCGCGCCCGGATGCTCGAGTTCCTCCTCGAGCTGAAGGAGCGGCACAAGCTCACGTATCTCTTCATCACGCACGACCTCGCGACCGCGAAGTTCATGTGCGACCGAATTGCCATCATGTACCTCGGGAGGATCGTCGAAATGGGTCCCTCGGACACCATCTATGCGGATCCGAAGCACCCGTACACTCGCGCGCTCTTGCAAGCAATCCCGATTCCGGACCCGGAACGGCGGCGGGAGAGGGTGCTCCCTCGGGGCGAGGTCCCGAACGCCGTCTGGCCACCCCTTGGGTGTCGGTTTCACCCCCGCTGTCCCGCCGCGCTTGCCACGTGCGGATGGGAAGGGCGGGATTTCGTGACCTTCCTCGAGGAGCGCTGGCTTTCCCCTGAGACCGCGCAGGCTGAGACCGACATCGGCCCCGTCGAGCGCTGGCAAGCGGATGGCCTCGTCGCATCTCGGGAAGCCGGCGACGCGGATCCCGCGGTCCTTTCCGAACGGGTTCGCAAGATGCTTTCCGACGAGCGAGGTCCGATGGCGCAGGCCATCGAGTCGGTCCATCCGGAAGCGGACTCGGTGGTCGTGCGGTTCCAGCCTCCGGATGCCCTCGAGGTCAAGACCGTTTCCGGCCGCCTCGTCGAGTGTCTGCTCTACTGACGCCAAGGCCTTAAATCGCCCCGACTATCCGGGCGCCGATGGAGAATCTCGGCAGCTTCGCCGCCGCCCATCCCGATTTTTGCGACCCCAAGGCGGTCCGCGTCCCGGGCCATGGAACGATGCCTTCGCTCGAGGGCGCGCGCCCGTTCGAGCTGACCGCCGATGCGCTCTCGGCGTACCGGGCGGAGGTCGCGAAGGATCCCGCGACGCTCCCCGCGATGTTGAAGTTGGGCCCCGAGGCGGTCGCGTTCTATGCGAGCTTCCGCCTCGTCCCGGATCGCTGGGGCATCTACGTCCGCGAAGCGGCGCTCCGAGCGCTGAAGGAAGAGTACCACCGAATCATCTGGCGGGACCTCGGGAAGTACGCGGACCGGAACGTGGACGACGTAGCCGAGAAGGTCGAGACGACGCTCGTCCTCGATTATCTTCTCGCGCACAACCGCATCCACTTCCTCGTCGACAAAGCCGCGGCGGAGTCGGAGCTCGCCGCCGGAGCCGCGAAGTACGCTCCGTACCAGGCGGCCTGGTACAACCCGCCGCCGAAGCCGATCATGAACCCAGAGGACATCGGGAACATCGAAGAGGCGCTCGCCAACCTCGAGGCCTTCCGGCAATACATCAATCCGACGTACGCGGACGGCGTGTCGCGGCTCGTCGAAGGGAGGCTCGACGAGCGGAACGTGAACGAGTGGAAGGCGTTCTTCATCGGTGGGCGGTTCGCGGTCGAGATGGCGAACGTTCTATCGAGGCAGCCGCCCGGATGGAAGGACTTCGGGAAGTTCCTGAACCGCAAGACGTCCGTCGGCGCGACGAACTACGTGCGGATCCAATATTCGTACAACCCGGAGATGCTCGAACGCGGTCAGAAGGAATTGAGCCGCCGCATCGCGGGCGGCGCGGGTGATGGGACGAACTTCTTCAAGGGACCCGATCCCGAGTTCCCGCCCGTGTACCTGATGTGAACGACCGGCGATGGATGGGCGCACGTTTTTATCGGTCGCCCTCCTCGTCCGCGCATGGCGGTCCCGGCGACGAATCGGCTGTTGTGGACCGTCCACGCCCCGATGATCCTCCTGGTCCTGTTCTGGGGCCTCGCGTTCGTCGCGATCAAAGCGGCGCTCGCCTCCATGTCGTGGGTCACGCTCACGTTCCTTCGCTTCGCCATCGCCGATGTCCTGTTCGTCGCCTATCTCGTGAAGAGCGGCAATGTCCGGCGGCCGCCCCCCCGCGCCGACCTCCCGATGCTCGTCTTGCTCGCCTTCCTCGGCTTCGTCGGGTACCACCTTTTCCTGAACCTCGGGGAGACGGACCCAGTCGTGACAGCCGGGACCGCGTCTCTGATCATCGCCTCCGCGCCGGCGTTCATGGCGCTCCTCGCGATCCCCGTGTTGAAGGAGCGACTTGGGAGGATCCAGGCCTTGGGGATCGCGCTTGCGTTCGCGGGCCTCGGCGTCATGATCCTGCTCGCGACACCGCAGAGCGCGTACGAATTCCGCGCCTCCGAAGGCGCCCTGATCGTCGTCCCACCCGCGATCTTCTCCGCGCTCTACGCGGTCCTCGGCAAGAACTACCTCCGCCGGTTTCCCCCCTTCACGTTCGTGGCGTGGACATTGCTCCTCGCGACGGTCCTCCTGCTCCCGCTCGTCCTCGCGTTCGGTCCGACGTTCGTGGGGGACGTGACGTCGATGGGGCTCGATGCATGGGCCGCGGTGGCGTTCCTCGGCGTCTTCCCGACGTTCGTCGGATACGGCATCTGGTTCCGGGCCCTCGCGCGGATCCCTGCGGCGTCGGCGGGCGCGTACATCTATGCGAGCACCTTGGTCGCCGTCGTCGGCGGGGTCTTGCTGTTGCAGGAACCCGTGACCCTGGGAACTGTCGCGGGCGGAGGGATGATCATCGCCGGGGTCGTGCTCGCACAGCACCTCGGGAAGCGACTCCGATCGGCGTCGGACGTCAGCGGGCCCCAGGGCGCATCGCCTTGAGCGTCTCGAGCGCCCATCCGTGATGGGCGACCGCGTCGGCGTCCGGGAGCCTCGTGAGTTTGAACCATTCCGCGGAGGCCACGTTCCCCACCGGCGTGATGTCACGGGCGCGCTTCACGGCGGCCCGGTAATGGAACGTCATGTGCCACGCCCCGTTCGCGAAGGACTCGATCTGGGCGAGCCGGACGCGGGCGACGTCGAGTCCCGCCTGTTCCCGGGCAATCCGCTTGGCGGCTTCTTCGGGATGCTCGGCGAACCGCAGGTAGTCATCCGGGAGGAACCAGCCCCGCTGACCGTCGTACCGCCGCACGTCGCGATACTTCACGAGCAGCACCCGATCGCCGGCGAACAGGGCGACATCCGCGATGAGCTTGTGCACGGCGCAATCCTCGGCCATGAGAGCCTCCTCCGGCCGGGCGATTGGCGGGTCCGGAGAAATAGCCTTGCGTGACCGGTCGTCAGCGGATGCGCTCGAGCTGGAACGACCCGATCATGATCGCCTTGTTCGTGAACTTGTAGGGGACCCAGTCGTGCGTCTGCACCTCGCCGAGGCCGACGACCTGGAGCATCGTCTTCTGCTTGTCCGACTTGAAGTGGATCGCGCCGTCGACCGTGTGCTCGAGCGCCTCGAGCGTCTGGTCCGTGTGCATGCCGCGCTCCACGGTGATGACCGAGACCGCCTTCGTCTGCCGCAGCCGGTTCACGAGCCGCTGGAAGAAGTTCATCGCCTCGCGCTCGTCGGTCTGGGTGATCGCCGAACTCAGCGTGAGGAACGCGAGCCGGAAGTATGGGTACTTCTTCTTGAACTCCTCGTCGAGCTGGTCCACGATCTGGTGGATGTTGTCGAAATCCGTCGGGCCGTTCACCCGCCAGACGTTCTTCTCCCGAACCGGCTTGCCGCCTTGCATGGGCGACGTGCAATCGATCCACCGCACCAGGCCGAGCTGGTCATACTCGACGAAGGTCGGGAGGATCGGGGCGATGTCCTTCGCGACATCGATCGGGAGCTTCGTCGTCGTGATGATGATCGCCGGGACGCCCTTCTTCAGGCCCTCCGCGACGAAGTTCAGGAGCGCGACCTCCTTCCCCACGAACGCCGGGCCCACGAAGAGGACGTTCGAGTTGAACGGGATGCCTCCGTACAGGAGGTCATCGAGACGCGGGGTGCCGGTCTTGACGCGTTCCGCCTTCTTCTCGACCGCGACCGCTTCCTCGGCTTCCGCTTCGCCGGCGGGCGTCGTGATGCGTGCCTTGAGGGCGCCTTCCCGCATCTCGAACTCCTTCTCCTTCTGGTACAGGCGGCGCTTGAACTCTTCCTCGCGCTCCCGCAGCCGGCGCTCCCACTCCTCGAGCTGGGCGTCGCGACCCATGTCCCGCATGCCGGGCGTCGATGCCGTCGCGCGCGTCTCGCGCGATTTCGTCTCGAGTTCCAAGGACTGCAGCTGCAAATCGGACTCCCGCTCTTCGAGCTCCTTCGACTTCTCCAGGATGTTCCGGTTCTCTTCGTTCAGCCTCTTGATCTCGGATTGGAGGTTCGCCTGCATCTCCGCGAGCTTCCGTTCCCTCGAGTCGAGGGTCTCCTTTTGCCGGCGGATGTCTTGCTCGTTCGAGCCCGCCACGGCCTCTTTCATCTTCGCGTCCTTGAACAACTCGGCGTACTTCTTCGTCTTGCCATCGAGCTGCTGCTGGGCGTCCTCGACGGCGGATCCCTGCCGCTGGATCTCCGCGGCCCGTTCGCGGAGGGCCGCTTCCTTGTCCGAGATCGACTTCTCGCGGGCGACGAGCTCCGATTCCCGGTCCTCGAACATCTTGCGCTGCCCTTGGGCTTGCCTGTCGATCCGGGTGGCGTTCTCGTAGCGCTCGCGGAGTTGGCTCTCCATCGTGCGCAGCTCGACCTCCTGCTTCCCGAGCTCCTTCTCCTTCGCGAGGATCTTGGTCTCCCAGTCCTTCAGCTCCCGGATCCGGGTCGCGTCTCCGGACGAGGTGGTGGCCTGCGCGTGCTCGAGCTTCAGGCGCAATTCGGAGTCCTTCAGTTCGAGCTCCTTCTCCTTCTTCATCATGGATGTTCGCTTGGAGTCGAACGACTTCTCGAGCTCCTGGATCCGCGCCTCGCGCTCCTCGATCGACTTCACTTTCGCCTCGGCGCCCCGGACCTGGGAGGTGATTTCGATTGACGTGCGTTTGACCTCCTTTTCCCGCTCGGCCAGGGAAGCTTCGCGGGCGTTCAGGGCCTGCCGAACCTTCTCGAGCTCGGACTTGTGCGACGACTGATCGGAATCTCGGAGCCGCATCTCCTCGGCCTTCGCCTCGATCTCCGCTCGAGTCGATGCGACCTTGCGGTCCAGGTCGCGCAAGTCCTTCGTCGCTTTCTCGATCGCGACTTCGCGGCCCGTCGTGTCCGAAATCTTCGTCTTCAGGTCTTTCGCCTGGTCCTCGAGCTCTTGCTGCAACGCTTCGAGGTGAGCCTCTCGTCCGCGGAGCGCCCGTTCCTTGTAGTCGAGCGCCTCCCGCTTCTTCTGGTAGTCCTGCTGGACCATCGCGACCTTCGTGTTGTCCGCCTTCAGGATCTCCCGCTGGTAGACCGACGTCGAGGAAGCGATGATGTGCAAGAGGGAGCCGGAGACTTCCGTGGTCACGGCCCCGGTGAGGAATGCGATCATGAAGAGGAGCGGGCCGAGCGGCGTCGTGAGCGTGACCTGACCGATGACGAGGAAGACCATCAGGATCGGAAACACGAGGGCGGAGACGAAGCTCCCCAGCTTCCGGATGCCCAAGCCCTGCCACGTCAGCCCGATCGAGATGATCGTGAGCGGGAGGCCCGTGACGGCCGCCGGGAAGATCCATGGGGCGACGAACGAGGGCAAGCTTTCACGGAGGATGATCGCGAGCGCCACGACGAAGAACAGGGCCATCCCCGCGGCGGAGGTGGCGAAATGCCCGGAGAGGTAGTGCCTCCGGTACGGCTCCCGCTTCAGCCGGACCGCGTCCCACGAGGCGAGGGCGCCGGCCACCGCGGGGAGGAGCCAGAGGAGAAACTCGATCTGGAACCCGGGCGGCAGCGGCAGCGGCTGTTGCGATCCGAGCTGCGGGGCGAGGGTGAGTAGGAGGATCGCGTTGAGCAGGAAAGCCGCCGCCGCGAGGATCCCGTAGCCGTGGGCGTGACGGGCGAACGTGAGCTGGAGGAGGCCCTGCTGGGCGGACGCCGCGGCCTCGGACGGCGCGGGGCCTCTGGACGGCTTCGCCCTGGCGATGGCCGATTTGAGGACCGGCTTGAGGCCGCTCGCCGGCTTCCGAGACGTCGGGCTCCGAGGCATTGTGTCCCTTGGCACCTGCGGCTGGGGAGGCTAACGAAAACGAACCGGGTCCGTTTACATAAAGGATGCGACCCGAAATCCCAAACTTGATACTATATGGGAGGAACCCGCGCATTCCGCGACCGCCGGGCCTCGCGGACCGAATCGGTGACGTTAAATCGAGGCGACGCCTGCAGACCGTCGGTGAGTCGATGATTGCGGTCGGCGAACCTGCGCCGGATTTCACGTTGCCGGCCGACGACGGACGACAGGTCGCCCTGAAGGACCTTCGCGGCAAGAAAGTCGTCCTGTACTTCTATCCCAAGGACGACACGCCCGGGTGCACGAAGGAGGCCTGCTCCTTCCGCGACAATTTGGGCCGCGTGACGGGAAAGGGGGCGATCGTCCTCGGGGTGAGCCGTGACGACTCGAAGAGCCACGTGAAGTTCAAAGACAAGTACCACCTGAATTTCCCGCTGCTTAGCGACGTGGACGGACGCGTGACCGAGGCGTACGGTGTCTGGAAGAAAAAGAACCTGTACGGACGGGAGTACTTCGGCATCGAGCGGACGACGTTCCTCGTCGACGAGCGCGGCACGATCGCGCGGATCTGGCCGAAGGTTCGTGTCGAGGGCCACACCGACGAGGTCCTCGCGGCACTCTGACGGAGAAAGCTTCATCCCCGCTCGCGGATTCGTCCGCGGACGAGTCCGATGATCCCTCCGAACGCCGCGCCCCCGAAGACGATCGTCATCTCGTATCCCGGCGCCGAGGAGAAGGTCCGCAAGCAGTACGTCTACCAGACGTACCTGTCGCTGCAGGAGCACGATCGAATCGGCCTCGTCCCGGGCAACCGGCTCGTCGTGAAGTTCAAGGACGAGGTCGTCGGCGAGGGACAGGCGATCCTCGTCGAGAAGACGAACCTCGAGCGGCTGTCGCTCTACGATGCGATGTCGGCCGGATTCGAAAACCAGGACGCGCAGAAGAAGTACGTCCTCCAGACCGTCCTCGCGGGAGGGAAGAAACCCGAGAAGGCCGAGTTCTGGAAGGTCCTTTTCAGGTGGCTATAGCCGGATTCGCCCGACCCGCGGAAGTCCTTATCTGCAAAATTGCGTTGCCTTTCAGATACGCGGCTAGGAGAAGGATTCCATGAAGCCCGTGAAACCCGTCGTCATCAAAATTGGAGAGACCGTCGTCAATCCAGAGGCCATGCGGGCGGCCATGGCGAGCATCGGCGTCAGCCAGGAGGCCCAGGATCGATTTATGGCATCTCGGGGACGGGACGGCCAGGCGCTGATCGAATTCGCAGGACGGATCTGCTACGAATCATACGAACCCGGCTTGAACCCGAACGTGACGCGGATTCGCGAGGATCCGGCCGATTATTACAAGAACATCATGATGAAAGGAGACGGATCGATCCTGGAGCACGGCTATACGCATTGGGCCATCCTCCACGTGAGCCGAGTATGCAGTCATGAAATCGTCCGCCATCGCGTTGGGACGGCGATCAGCCAGGAGTCGTTGCGGTATGTCCGTCCGCCAGAGATTAGGTTCTGGATTCCCGACGAGCTCAACGAAGAGCAGCGTCGCGCTATGCAGAAAGCGGTCGAGGACTCGGAGCGCGCATACCGTGACCTCGAAAGGGGCGTGCCGTGGGACAAGCTGTCGATGGACCACAAGAAGCGGCTCACGTCGGCGCTTCGACGGATCCTCCCGGATGGACTGGCGACGAATCTGATCTGGTCCGCGAACCACCGCACGCTCCGATGGGTGATCGAGATGCGAACGGATCCGTCGGCCGAGGTCGAAATCCGAATGGTCTTCAATCAGGTTGCCGAAATTTGCATCCGAGACTATCCGTACCTGTACGGCGACTTCACCGCAACGGATCTGCCTGACGGCACGAAGTCGTATCGCCCCCAACTCCGTTCAAAAGTCTGACCGAGACCCGTCACAGCCTACGGACGATTCGTTCAAGTAGGTCTCCGAAGTCTTTCTCGGGAACCTTTGGAGGCTCGCCGAGGATCGTGCGGATCGCGATGCTGCGGATCACGCACCACGCCGCACCCTCGGTCGCGGCCCGCGCCGCCAGCGTCTGCTCCGTCTTCGATGCGGACACGTCCCACTCGGATCCGAGGTCATGGATGGCGTTCAGGACTCGCCTGAACTGGTCCGATTGCGGGACGAGCTTCAACGCGAGGGCGTCCGCGAGACGTCGGGTGTACGTCTCGAAATCGATCTTCCGAGCCTCCCATTCCTCGACGATTTCGAAGCACTTCGCGGTCGAGCAGACCCCGATGCTCGTGCTCTCGATCACCGCCTCTGCCCGCACCACGGCTTCCCGGAACTTCGACTTCCCGACCAGCTCGGTCGCCGCAGTCAGCCCGAGCACATCATCGAGCAGTTCGTACAGCGCGCTCCCCTGATGCTCCCGGCTCCATGGCTTCGCGAGAGTCGCCGCGTGCTTTCGGAGGCGGCCGCCGGCCTTTAGGAAAGTGTCGAGCGAGGCGGCTCCCCGCAGCAGGTCCTTCCGAAGCCGGTCCTCGTTCCCCGTCCACAGCGGGTCCCAGAGATAGTTGTGCAGCTGACGCACGTCGCGCGACAGCCGCTGGTCGAGCGTCGCGAAGGAAACCGCCATCGCCTCTCCGAGTCGGCATTGGCACACCGCCCTAAAAAGCTCCCGGAGTCCCGACTACCGGATCTCGTACTGCGTGACTTCCGGAGGCTGCGTGGTCAGCGAGAGGAGGGAGAAGAAATCGCCGCCGCGGACCGGGTCCGACCGTAGGCGCCCCTCGAGCTTCCGCAGGGAATCCTCGTCGTCGAAGAGGGCGACGACGACGCATTCCGTCGCGGGATGCTGCCCTTGCCCAAGCCACGCGTCCCGGCAGCCCGGGGCCGCCCGGATCGCGGCCGTGTGCCTCCGGAGGATCTCGATCCCGTCCGACTCCTTGCCCTCTCGGAACCGGAAGCGGGAGAAGCGCAGGAACACGGACGGCCATCGCGCCTCGGTCCGAAAGAGCTTGCGGACACCGGCAAGTTTATGGTCGCCCGTCGTCTCGGACGCTCGATGTTCAGCCGGAAGAACATCGGTGGGGAGCCGCAGAAATGCGAGAAGTGCGGCTCCGAGAAGATCTTCTTCGTGCAACACTCGCACGGCAACTATCCGATCCTCGACTACGTCTGCCCGAAGTGCGACCTCGGGGGCGACGAGGGCGTCCCGGACTGGTACGTCCACCCGACCGGCGAGGACGCCCCGGACAAATGAGGCGTGCGGGGTCGGGCGATGGGCGAGATCGTCATCCGCGCCTTCCGGGTTAGCGGGTACGTGCCGGGCCCATGCTCGAAGTGCGGCAAGGAGGAACGCGGCCTCGTGATGTTCGAGGACTACGCGCTCGGGTGGGAGTGCCTCGCCTGCGGCGAGCTCGGCCACGCGGACCGCGTGGAGTGGATCGAAGGGAAGGACACCGCCCTCGCGGACCTCGAGGACGCCGAGGACGAGTGACTAGAGGACGCCGCACGCAGGACAGATGCCGCGGCCGTAGCACTTTTCGCATTTCGATTCCATACGCAGGAATCGCTTTGTCCCACGGCCCTTGCAATACGGACAGAAACCGGTGTCCCCGCATCGGGCGCACGGCCGCTCAATCTTTCGGATCGTGAAGGGCACCTGTCGGTTCGTCGGGTCCGCCTCCGCGAGTTTCGCGAGGATCTCGAGCGCCTGCGGACGTCCCGCCATCCGGTCCCTCCGAAACAGCAGGCTCGCCTTGAGGAGGAGCGCCTTCCAGTGCCCGGGCTGTACTCGCAAGACATCCTCGATCACGGCGAGGGCTTCGTCGAACATCCGGGACACGTCTGCCGTGTCGTCGAACTCGACGTCGTAATCGATCGCGCGGCGGATCAACTCCTGACGCCTGGCCTCCCGGGCTCGGTCGGAGAGCCGAATCGCCTTCGCGAGGTGCGTGACCGCGTAGAGCTCACGCGCCTCCGGGTCGTCCGGCGCGGCGGCCACCGCTTCTTCGACGATGCGGAACGCGCGCTCAAAATCCCCTCGTTCCAGGGCGTCCTTTGCCTCGCCCATCTTCGTCGTCGACACAGTCGCCCCAAGTCAATCGAACGGCCAACTTAAGGGTGCTCTTCGTACGGACCTCCGAAGGAACCTTCATCTCCCGCGGTCCCATCGGTCGCGCGATGCGCGAGGCAGACGCGTTCGAGAGGACGGCAATACTCGGGCTCGGTCGCGGGGCGAAGAGGGATCCGTACCGCCTATCGTTGTTCGGTCAACACCTTGGCGATGAGGAATGGCCCCTTGTGCTGCTCGCAGTTCAAGGGGGAACGCTCCTGGTGACGGACCGGCGCATCCTCGAGTTTCGAGCGCATCTCGAGGTGCACGGCGCTTGGAACGTCAAGGAATTCCAAGGATACGTTATCCAAAGAGAGATGGAACGCAAGTCGGTAAGCGATGTAACCCACACTGTCGGGCCCGCGGACGCGTCCTCGGGTTCGCGGGTCGTCGCCGACACACTGATCCTGACGACCGCGGAAGGCCGCGCAGAGATCCTCGTATCTCGAGGTCCGGAGGCGACGCTCTCCCACCGAGAGTTTCTCGCCGTTCGCGATGCGATCCTCGCCCCTCAGGCGTGATACCCGCCGTGGCCGTCGATGCGGCGCAGCAGCTCCTGGGCAGGTTCGTATTCCGGGTTCACGCGGAGCGCCTCGAGCAGGCACTTCCGCGCCTTCTCGCGCATGCCCTTTTGCAAGTAGATTCGCGCGAGGTTCGTGTGGGCGTAGAAGTAGCAGCAGTAGCGCGGCGCAGCGGTCGCCCGTTCGAGCCAAGGGATCGCGTCGTCGAGGCGGCCGATCTCGATCAGGTACGCGCCGATGTCGTTGTACGGATTGCCGAACGCGGCGTCGACCTCGATTGCGCGCTTGCACGCCTCGATCGCGTCGTCGTAGCGGCCCATGAAACTCAACGTCCACCCGTGGAACGTGTGCGCCTCCGCCGACGGGACGAGCCGGATGGAGCGCTCGTATGCGTCCGCGGCCCGTTCCAACTCGCCGGCGCTCTGCAGGATGTAGGCGGCCTGGAACGCCCGTCGCGCGGCGTCCTTGCACGGGTCCTCGCGGGCGTCGAACGCGCTCAGGTCGAGGGGTCCCCCGGCGAACGTCTCGTCCGCGATGTCCCGGAAGTGTTGGTCGTAGTGGCCCGTCACGCGACCTTCCCACGCGTGGACCAGGAGGTCCTCGACCGCGAAGAGCCGACCGAAGTCCACCGCGGACATCGGCTCGGTGTCACGCCCTCCCGCGATCACGGCCGACGGCGCCTCGTTGAACGTCATCTGCATCGTCTCGCCCGCGTTGTGGACGAGCTTGAGGAACGCGAGGTCGTGCACCCCGCGACCGCGGGCGATCAGGAACCCGGGATCGGCGAGCCTCGGGACGAGTTGCCGCGGGGAGGTCGCGTCGAGCACGAGGATTCGGTCGAACCGTTCCTCCGGGGGCGTCGAAACAACGCGGACCCGGTCGAGCCCCGCGTCCCGGAGTCGATCGGCGGCCCGGGAGAGCCGCAGGGGATCGGACTCGGCGACGACGATTCTCTCGGCTCCGACGATTTCCGCCAGGAGCCCCGCGACGTACCCACCACGGCATCCGACGATCAGGATTCGCTGGTCCGGCGCCGGTTCGAGCAGATCGAGCGCGGCGATGAGGCAGCGCGGGGACGGCATCGTCGGCGGACTCGGGGTGGCGTGGATCGGCAGCGGCATGTCCGAGTACGCAAGCGGGGCGAACACGTCGGGCAGGAAGTCCTCCTGCCGCACCCGGAGGAACGAACGTTCGAGCGCTCGGTCGCGCAGAAGGCCAAGGCCCTTGAGTTCGGCGAGGAGGTCGTCCCGGCCCCACATCCGCCTGTGCGCTCCCATAGAGGGCTAAGCGGAGGGTTGGCTAAAAGGTTTCAGACGCGGGCTCAGAGGCCGAAGTCCTTCGCGTGCAGCGAACGCGCCCGCTGGATTTCGGCGTCGGTGAGGGGCGGCGCGTCGGCCGCGTTCTCATCGACCTGCGCCGGCGTCTTGGCGCCGGGAATCGCGACGGAGACCTCCGGGAAGGCGAGGGCGAACCGCACCGCGGCCTGGGCCATCGTCCGGTCGGGACGCTCGAGAAACCGGAGTCGCTCCGCCGCCATCGCGCGGCCCGCGACCATCGAAGGCGGCCAGTGATGACGGATGTCCCCCGGAGGGAACCGGGCGTCGGGCGCGATCTTCCCGGTCAGGAACCCGTTGCCGAGCGGTTCTCGAGCGATGATCCCGACGTCCGCCTTCCGGGCCTCGGCGAACAGCTCGTCGATCCACTCCTGCCGGAAGAGGCTGAACGGGACTTGCAGGACCTCCGGCTTCCCCGCCTCCAGGCACAGCGTCCCCTCGGTCGGCTCATGGATCGAGACGCCGTAGTGATGGATCCGGTGTTCCGCCTTCAGGGCGTCGAGCGTCTCGTAGGTCGCGGGGTCCCCCATCATCTCGGCGGGCGGATTGTGCAGCTGGTACAGGTCCACGTGGTCCGTACGGAGCCGCTGGAGGGACCGTTCGAGCGCGAAGGCGATGTACCCCGGCTCGAGGTTCATGGCCTTCGAGGGCCTGTCCGAGGATCTCCTCGCTGTGCCCCCAGCCGTAGACGTCCGCGGTGTCGAAGAAGTTCACTTCGAGATCGAGTGCTCGGCGGATTGCGGCGACGGACTCGCCGTCGTCCGTCGGACCGTACGAATTTCCGTGGGCGTTCCCGCCGACGGCCCAAGCGCCAAAGCCGATCTCGGAGACTTGGAGCCGGGTGCGGCCCAGTACGCGCGTGCGCATCGGAGGGGACGAACGTCCGGCATTGGAAGAATCTTGCGAGGGACCACCCGAGGTCGCCGGGGCCGTGCTCTCGCCGATGGCAACGGCCGACGTCTATTTTGTAAATCATCAGGTATATTATCTCGGGGAGTCTGTCTGCGGCGATGACGCCGGCGAGCGAAGTCGATGTGGGCGCGCTCGACGCCGGATTCTCGTCGGCGAAGCGGCAGATCCTCCTGTCCCTGAAGCGCCAAGGCTCCGTGTCCCTGACGGACCTCTCGCAGGAGTTGCGCATTTCGAAGATGGCGACGTTGAAGCATCTCACCGCGCTCGAGGACAAAGGCCTCGTCGAGCGATCCTTCAAGGCCGGCGGTCGCGGACGGCCCCGCGCCTACTTCCGCCTCAGCGGTCGGTCCACCTCCCTCTTTCCGGAGGCGTACACGCACATGACGCTGTGCGCGCTGCAGTTCATCGAGGAACGGCTCGGACACGACGCGGTCGTGCGGCTGCTGAAGCAGCGAGCGCAGGAGGTCCTCGAGGCGAACCGGAATCGGATGCCCGATGGCCCATTGCGCGGGCGGGTCGAGGAGCTCGTGAAGATCCGCGACGAGGGCGGGTACATGGCGGAGCTCGGCCGGGCCGGCCGCACCTCGATTGAGATGATGGAGCACAACTGCCCGATCATGGCGGTGGCCGAAGTCTATCCCGACGCGTGCGGGGTCGAACGCGAGCTTTTCCAGAAACTGCTCCATGCCGACGTCGAGACGTCGCACCGTGTCGTCGCGGGCGATCCGGTGTGCCGCTTCATCATCCGAAGGCGAGACGAGGTACAGGCCTGAGGCGCGGACGGCGACCTCCTGCCGGTCTCGCTCACGTCACGAAGTATGGCCGTGCGAGCACGGTCACGATGAGGCCGAGCAACCCGATTGCCGATGCCTCGAAATAGAAGATGCCAAGCGTGAAGAGCGAGAAGACCGCGCACACCAGGGTGAGCCGCCAGTTCATCCGGTTGAACGCCATGACGCCCCCGAGGATTGCAAGCGCCTGCGACCAGATCGAGACGAGGCCGCAGATCTGGAGCACCGCGACGAGTTCCGGCGTGTTGTTGTTAACGAAGTCCGCGTACTCCGCGACGGAGGGCAACGTCACGGCGTTGTAGATCGCACCGGCCATGCCGATCACGCCTGCTAGGACAAGGAGGACGCCCGCGATCTTCGGCAGGTTCGAGCGTCCGGGAGGGGGACGGGCCGGAGGCGCCCATTGATCCGGCGGGCGATAGTCCTCCGGACGAGGCACCCACGCCGCCGGCTGGTCTCGCGCGGGCAGCGGAGCTTGTCCCTCATCGGGGCGCACGAACTCGAGCGGCGGGGGAGAATCGCGGCGCCGCTCGTCTTCCGTCGGCTCGGACGCCATCAGAACGGCGTCGCTAAGAGGTTAATCCTACTTAACGATGTCCGTTCAAGGGTCGATCGGTCCACACCGTGGCACGGTCCTGCAGGAAGGGGATCTGACGTCGTCGTTCGAGGTCGGTGCGTTGCTGGAGCGAATTCAGCGGGAGCGCAAAGCCTATCATGAGTTCCTCCGCGTCCCGACGATGAGCGCCGGCCTATACGTCCTCCCGAAGGGCGGGAAGGATCTGCAGGCCCCACACACGGAGGACGAGATCTACTTCATCGTGAGCGGGCACGCCCGGATTCGAGTGGGATCGGAGGATCGAAAGGTCGAGCGCGGATCGATCATCTTCGTCCCCGCGCGGGTCGAACACGGATTCCACAGCATTGCGGAAGAACTCACGGCCCTCGTCTTCTTCGCCCCGGCGGAGGGCAGTGCGGGAGGTCCGTCGTGATCCGGACGTACGGGCTCACGCACATTGCACTCGCGGTCCGAGACGCGGAACGGTCGTTGCGCTTCTACCAGGAGGTGCTCGGCGTCAAGGTCGTCTACCGCGATGCGACGAGCATCCAAGTCGAGACTCCAGGCACCCACGACGTGATCGTCTTCGAGGAGAACCGCCGGGGGATCGGGAAGATGGCCGGCGTCACGCACTTCGGATTCCGTCTCGTGGACCCGAACGACATCGAGGCCGCCGTCGAATCGGTGCGCCGAGCCGGTGGGAAAATTGTGGACCGAGGCGAATTCGTTCCCGGGGAGCCGTACGTGTTCGCCACGGATCTCGATGGGTACACGATTGAGATCTGGTACGAGTGACGTCCGGTCGCATCACGCGTCGTGCGAGTTGAATCATGAATCGCGGCCGAGCCCGTGGCTCAGCAAACCGAACGACAAGGCGGAGAGCCAGATCAGGAGC
>VBMM01000222.1 GCA_005878415.1 Methanobacteriota archaeon | reverse complement strand
GCGATCATCGGACCGGCGGGTTGGACCCACCACAACAGGAAGGAGAGGATCAGGATGATGCGGGAGGACGACCAGAAGGAGAACGGGGGCCCGTCGCCGTGGAATCGGTTCGCCTCGCCATCCACTTCGATCCGGTAGACGCCCGGATGGTGGCTCTCCCGCGTCCCTCGCGACGTCCGCCGGCGGCGGGGCGGATCGCGTTCCTCCGATCTCCGGTCCGTCCGGAGCGGCCAGAGGAGCAAACGAAGGAGTCCCATGCCCATCCCAGCAAGGCCCGCGGGTCGGACCTTTGTCTGACGTCTTTCAAGGCCCGCGAGCGTATTAATAGATTTGGTCGGGAGGCTGACTTGACAAAGGCGCGGGAAGTTCCTCGAGGATCCGCTCGTGAAGTACGGGAAGATCGATTGCCCATTCCGCCGCTCAGGACTTCCGCGGTCGGTACCGGTTCGGGTCGTCGAAGAAGTCGATCACCCTCACGCCCGCTTTGAGCGTCGCCGAATGCGGGACACCGGCCGGCACCAGGTACTCCTCTCCCGGTCGGAGGACGCGCGTCTTCCCGCCGATCGTCAAGACGAGCTCCCCCGCGACGACGATCCCCCACTGGGCGCCGTGGGAGTGCTCCGCCACTTCGGAGTCTTGCGTCGCCTCGACGAACGTCGCACAGGCGGTCGGCCCTTGCAATAGCCGGAGCGTGATGCCGCGAAACGGCGCTTCTGCTTCAGGGAGTCGGCGGACAATCTCCGGAAATCCGGACATGGGCGAGGGATGGAGCCGCGGGTAATGAACTCCGATGCCGACCGCCCGCGGGTCTCAGCCGCCGTAGTGCCACTTCAGGGCTTCGAGCGGCATCAGCTTCCCGCTTCCCTGGTGGACATCCACCACCTCCGCCAAGGCGATGCGATGGTCCCCGCGGTCCATGATGTCGAGCGTCCGGCACTCGATCCAGCCGGCGCCGCCGTCGACCACGGGCAGACCGGAGGCGGAGCGAACCGTCTTCACCTTCTCGAACGAGCCATCCACGACGCTCTCCGCGATCTCCTTCATGCCATCCGCGAGGAACGAGACCGCGAACGCCTTCGATCGTCGAACGTGCGCGAGGGTGCGACTGTCCTCGGACAGCGCGAACGCGACGAGGGGCGGCTTGAACGAGGTCTGCATCAGCCAGGTGCCGAACATCAAGTGGTCCGAACCCTCGTCCGTCTTCGTCCCGACGACGTATGCGCCGTACGGGATCATCTGCAGGACGGCCTTCTTTGCCTTCTTGTCCATCGACCCACCGCGCGGGCCCATCGCGTCCGCGAGTATTGAAGCTTCCATGGGGGCGAGGGTTGCAGGCGGACCGCCGCGTGAGTTGGGGCGCCGAGGAGAGAAGGCCGAGGAGAGAAGTCCCGCCTGCCGGATTTGAACCGGCGGCCTGATGATGGCGGCGGGCACCGCGCACCCCATGTGCGCGGGAGCACTCTACAGTCACCCGCTCTGACCAGGCTGAGCTAAGGCGGGACGGGCGTCGAAACGGGTCGGGCCATAAGATTCTATCGAATGCGGCGCCGGATCCCATCGCCGGGTTCGGGGATAAATACCGGGCAAGGGTTCCCGCGGAGGATGGCCATCCGCCGGGGCCTCCGAGACTGGCTCTTGACCAAGGATGCGGATCCGAGCGTCCGTCTCCGCGTGCTCCGAGACCTCCTCGACCGACCCGAGGACGATCCCGACGTCGTCCGGGCGCGGAAGGAGATCGGACGGAAGGGATGGGCCGCGAAGATCCTCGGCGTAGCAGCATCCCCAGGGGCAGTGGTCGACGTCGGGCACGTCCGCGTCCGAGCTCTACCGGCCGAAGTACATCGCGACGAACTGGAGGCTTCTCGTCCTTTCCGACCTGGGACTCACCAAGAATCATCCCCGAATCGCGAAGGGCATGGACCTCTTGGTGCGCCGTCGGTTCCTACCCGCCGGCGAACTCGGCCGCCCCGGGAGCGAAGTTTGCATCACCGGAAACGCGGTGCGGATGCTCCTCCGCTTCGGCTACACGAAGCACCCGCATCTGAAGCCGGCGATCGACTGGCTCGTCCGTCACCAGAAGAAGGACGGCGGGTGGCACTGCTTCCGATCGGCCACGGGGACCCTGGACTGCTGGGAAGCCCTCGCCGCCTTCGCGGCGCTGCCCCGAGTCTCCCGCAGCCCCGAAGTCGTCCGCTCGATCGAACGCGGCGCGGAGTTCTACTTGAAGCGGAGCCTGACCCGCGAGGGACCCGCCCCGTACCGACCGTGGTTCCGGCTCCACTATCCGGTCCACTACTACTACGACCTCCTCGTCGGGCTCGACGTGCTCACGTCCCTCGGATACGGGGACGACCGCCGGATGCGTCGGGCCCTCGACCGGCTCGAGGCGATGCGCAACCGGGACGGAAGCTGGAACCTGGATGCGCACCATCCGGACAGCGAAGACCCGAACTACCGGGTCCGCGGGCCGTTCTATCCGCTCGGATTGGAGGTCCCCGGCCGCCCGAGCCGCTGGATCACCACGACCGCCTTGAGCGTCCTGCAGAGAGCGGGTCGGTGACGTTCGTCCTCGGGAAAGCGGGAGGTCATGCCGCGGGCCGGGCTCGAACCGGCGACTTCGAGATCTTCAGTCTCGCACTCTCCCAAACTGAGTTACCGCGGCTCGCGCGGACCATGAAGCCGGAAGGGAAAAAGGTTTCCGCGCGCGGGTCGGAGCCTCGGCTCAATAGGCGTTCGGCGGCGTCGGACCGATCGGATCGGAGCGCTCGAACAGTTCGATCCAGTTGCCGTCGGGATCCTTGATGTACTCGACGTGGAACCAGCTCGACGTTCCTCGCGCCCCCGCGGGTTCCGCGAGAGACGGATCGATCGGCACGCGCTCGATGCCTCGGGCGGCAAGCTTCCGCAGGAAACCCGACAGATCTTCGACGCGGAACGCCACGTGATCGAGCCCCTCTCCCGGGTTGTAGTCGACCGCATACGGGGAGCCGCTCGGGTACCAGTTCAACTCAAGCTTCTGTCCCGATCGCGCGTCGCGGAGCAGGACGTAAACTCCGGCGCCCTGTTTCGAGTTGTCGCCGCGCGC
>VBMM01000221.1 GCA_005878415.1 Methanobacteriota archaeon | reverse complement strand
GTCAGCGGGTCCATCTTCACCGCATCGCCCATCGCATCGAGGCGTTTCCGCAGCGAACGGCACGCCTCGAGGATCCAGTAATCGCGGACGGACTCGTCGACCTCTTTGATTGTCTCCGGCCGGATCGAGGTGTACACCGCGCCCGACTCGGGCGAGTATACGCGGCTCTTGCCCACGATCGCGCCGAAGACGGGCGGCTTGAGCTTTGCCAGGGATGCCGCGGCTTCTGGCTGGTACTGGCCCGCGTAGACGTTGAACGTCCCGGTCGGGTCCGAGACGCGCGCGCGCCACATCGGTTGCATGTCGCTCCCGACGTTCTCGACGTCCGTGATCACGCCGACGACGAAGATGCGGTTCACCTTCGCGCCGAGCGGCGTGACGACGTACGAGGGTGCGCGGTCCCCGCCGCCTTCGACCTCGAGGTTTGCGTCGTTGTACTCCGAGGCGAAGAGCCGCCAAGCGACCTCACGCATCATGCGGGACCCTCCAGCCCCTCGAGCATCTCCCGCGCCTCCGCCTGCACGTCGACCTTGAGGATCTTCGCCGACTCGACGATCATCATGAGGCCGTAGTCGTCCGACGTCACGTTCCCGCGCGCCTCGATCGGCTGCGCGACGATGACGTCCGCGAGCTCGTCCCGCACGACGTCCGTCGACATCGCCTCCTTCGCCTGGGCGATGCACGCGTCGAGGGTCTTTTCCAACAGGGCCTCCGTGAGCTCGCGGTCGAAGACCGCCGTCAACGCGCCGGAGCCGTCATCGAGGACCGCCTTCACGCGCAGGTCCGGCTCGCCCTTGACTTCGCCGTGGATGCGGCACGCGCCTTTCCGCAGCACACGCCGGCACTCGGGGCACCGGTAGACGAGCCCCGACCCTTCGCGGAGGTCGATCAGGATCCCTCGCACGGTGACGTCGGCCCCGCCGCCGCGCTCCGCCAAGTCCTCGATCCACATCCGCGGGCTGAGGCTCAGCTGCGACGTCGGGGGCAGGAGGTCCGCCTTGAGCCGCGTGATCGTCGCGCGTTCGTCGAAGCTGACCTGCGGGATGCCCCGCCACGACTTCACGTACGCGCCTTCGATACGCAGGACCTCGTCCTCCTTCAGGCTGAAGTCCTTCCACGCGCTGAACTGCGTCTTGCCCGTCTCGTCCGCCAGGACGCCCGAGAAGACGGCCTTCGGCGCGCCGTCCACTTCGACCTCGCGCCTCTCGACGGAGAGGATGCGCGCGGTGACCGCGACGTTCGAGGCGCCCTCGCGGAGGTCGACCACGCGGACCGGGGTCGGCTTGCCGGCGTACGGCAGTCCCGCTGCGGGCTTGTACTCCGGCAGCGCATCCGGGGCTTCCTTCCCCACGACGGTCCGCACGCCGAAGTTGACCTGCACCTGGCCGCGATACTCCTTCGTGTACGCGTTCTGCACGCGGATCACGTCGCCTTTCGCGAGCGGCATCGGAAGTGGCTCCCACCCCGTGAAAGGCACCGTCGCGGTCGGGTCGCCGAGGATCCCGGACAGGATCCGCTTGGCCTCCTGGCCTTGCGGGGTGACCTCCTTCTCGTAGACGGCCACGACGCGGACGAGCAGGTTCACGCTCTGTTCGCCGGGGGCCAGCTCCCGGATCGTCTTGCTCACGCCGACCGCGAGGCTGCCGGGGTTCCCCCCGTGCTTCTTGACGATCGACCGCTTCGCGGTGTCCAGCGAAACGCGGTAGACGTTCAGGTAGCTCGACAGCTCCCGCTCGATCTCTTGCTCACTCACCTTGTCTCCGAGCGCCCGGGTGATGTCATGGACATGGGGCGCCAGTTCCTCCTTCACAGAAGTCACGTTCCTGAGGCGTGTCTGTTTCTCGCCTCGCCTTCGAGTAGGAGGCCGTCCTATTTAGGGGTTCGGCGGGGTCGGTGAAAGTACCGGATCCGTGCACAAACTTCATTCCCGCCGGCTCGCTTGGCGAGGCCTGTGGACACGGACGAGATGCTCCGCGCGGTCATCGAGTTCCTCCGGACTTGGCGGGAACAAGCTCCGGCGAAGGTCCGAACCTCGTGGGGCATGATCTACCGAGATGACCGGTTTCCCTTGATCCATCAAGCGAACCTCGGGTGGGTGGCGACCCTTCCAAAGGAGGGTCCGAAGAAGATCATCGGGGATCTCGCGGACACGTTCCGAGGTTCGGCGGTCCCGCATCAGGCCGTCCTGTTCGAGGACGCCGAGGAGGCCTTCTCCGTTCAGGAGGAGTTCGCTCGCCTCGGATTCCGCCCGACCGCGGAGCTCGCCTTGGCGAAAGTCGGGCTGCCGGACTGCATCGTGAACCCGGAGCTGGCGGTACGCCGCGTCGCGGAGGAGACCATTGAGGATGACTTTCGATTCGTCATGACCGCGACCGAGAAAAGCTCCGGCCATTCCCCCGCCGTCATCGATCAGATGTGGGGCCTTTGGCGGGAACGGTCTCGTCGCGTGGGAATGCAGCCTTACGTGGCATACTTGAATGGCACGCCTGCGGGGACAGTCAGCGTGTGGCCGCGCGGGGTCTTCGCCTGGATCGACGACGTCGCGACCCGCCCGGACTTCCGGATGCAGGGCGTCGGGCGCACGATGATCTTCGAGGCATGCAAGCGGGCAATCGAAGCCCGGTGCGAATGGGTCGTCTTGATCTCTGATTTGTTCGACACCCCGCAAGCGATGTACAAGACGCTCGGGTTCGAGCCGATCGGCGAGGTCCGCGGCTTCTTGCGGGAGTGACTCGTGGGCCGAATCCTTTTACGCGGTGGGCCCGATGCGCGCGACGGCGCTCGCCCTCGGACGCGAAGGCGCCATGGTTGCGATTTGCGCGCGAAACGAAGCACCGCTCGAAGCGGCCGCGAAGGCGATTCGCAACGAGACCGGCGCGGAGGTCCTCTCCGTCGCCGTGGACGTCGCGCGAGCGGATGGAGTGCAGCGCTTCGTCGAGCGAGCAATCTCGGCATTCGGCGGCGTTGACCTCCTTGTCCCGAACGCCGGGGGGCCGCCGACCGGAAGGCTCGAGGACCTGTCGGAAGACCAATGGGCGCAGGCGTTCGATCTGACGCTCCAAAGCACCGTCCGGCTCTGCCGCGCGTGCGTGCCCTCGATGAAAGTCCGCCACGGCGGTGCCATCGTCGCGATTACCTCGATCAGCGTGAAGCAACCCCTCGAGAACCTCGTTCTCTCGAACACGATGCGTGCCGGGGTCGTCGGCCTCGTGAAGACCCTCGCGCGGGAGCTCGGCGGCCACGGGATTCGCGTGAACGCGGTCGCTCCGGGCTGGATCGCGACGGACCGGCACAAGGACCTGGCCCGGACTCGCGCGGAGCGCGAGAAGAAGACGCTCGAAGCCACGCTGGCGGACGATGCGAAAGAGGTCCCGCTGGGGCGGGTCGGCCGTCCCGAGGAGGTGGCAGACCTGATTGTCTACCTGCTGTCCGAACGGGCGTCATACATCACGGGCAACATCGTGCAGATCGACGGCGGCCTCTACCGAGGCGTGCACTGAACGTCAACGTCCGCGGCGGTAGCGGGTGTCAGACTTGTTTCGGCTGCTTCGCCGGGATGTTCGAGCACGACCAGCAGGACCGCCGCGAGGTGCTGTTCCACGCGCGGCACTGGCGGCACTGCCAGGTCTCCGAGGCGGGGGCGGTGCCGGGTCGGAGGCTGAGGCGCGTCACGGCGGCCCCGCAGGACCAGCAGACCGTCAACTCGGCCTCGTTCGTGACGCCGCAGTGCGGGCAATCCCAACTCGGGCCGAGCAGCTTCGGAAGCTTCCGCGCCCGGAGGCGCCAGTCGACCCACGCGAAGACGACGCCGCCGACGAGGAGAAGGAGGAACGCGCCGGACAGGAGGTCGTCCACGACGATGAAAATTCCCGGGGCCCGGTAATATAGGCTCTCGGCCGGGTATCAGCCGCGATACTTTTCTCGTCGTCCGGACTACTGATTGAACGTCTCGACTTTCTCGTACGTCTGCTTCAGGAACTTGATCAGGACGTCGCGGTTCCGACGCAGGTGGCTCTCGTACCACACGCGGACCAGGTCGGCGAAGATCCGGTGCAGGTCGTCCACGTTCACGCGGTCGAGTGGCTGATCGTAGAGCGTGTGAATCGTCCAGATCCGCTTCCATCCGCTGTACTTGTAGTAGTGCTCGCCCTCGCAGTACTCGAACGTCACGCGCAGGTGGGCCTTCCGGTCCGCCTCGACGTAGTTCACCTTGAGCGCGTCGCCGATCCGCCCCTGATCCATCGAGCGGTCGAGGAGTTGTACCGACTGCACAGCCGCGGGATTGAAGCCGGGCCGCCAGCGCCAGTCGCCGTCGGGGAACGTGTCCGGGAAGACGGCCCAGTTCGTGTACGACGGCTCCATCGCGAAGTGCACGTTGATCTTGTTGAAGCGCTTCCAGACCTTCCAGAAGTCCTCGATCAGGGTCTTGTTGAGCTCGAGCCGGGCGACGTTCTGCTCCCCGACGTCGTCGATGATTTCCTTGGTCTTCTTGTCGAGCTCTGCATCCAGGGAGGAGAACCAATCATCCCCCTTGGCCTTCTTCGCCGCCATGGCCAAGTCCCTTCTCTCCGGCGCCGAATGAAATGTCGCGCTATATAGGTATTTGTAAGACGGAGAACCTCCGGAATTCTAGGGGGGCCAGAATGGCATCGGTCAAGGACCTTTACCGACGGCTTCTGGCGACACCCTTCCCACGCCTTGGAGGTCTCGTCGGAAATTTCTTGCTTTACGATTCAGCCCTTGCGGGACTTGCCAGTAGTGTGGCAAAGGTGTCTCAATCGATGAAGTTGCGGCCCATGTGGAAGCCGATCGCGAGACGCTTCAAGCTTTGGCCAGGATTCGCTCAAGCAAGGACAGAACAAAGGATGAACAGGAATTCCTGGATTACTTCGAATTACTGGAGGAAATTCGGAGCGCGGTCTTGGCGGCAGCGCGCCGCCGATAGCCACGACAGCCGTCGGTGCGTGCCAGCTCCGCCAACGATTGATCGCATGAATCAACGGAGGGCGACCAGTCGGGCGATTTGGCAATGCGCGTGGGGCGTGCGGAACCGTTGTTTGAAGTCGAGTGCACGGAGCAATGCGAGCGCGACCGATCCGCGCACCGTCGCGAACCCGACGACGAGGTCCGTGGTCCGTGCTCTTGGCGCTGAACAATTAGCTCGAACGCTTCCTGGCACCGCATCAATGCGGCTTCGCGGATTACCGGGCGTACGTTTAAGCCGTGGTCCGAGAACGATGTCCCGTTAAACGGGGCCTGCCCCCAGGAGGAGTTAGACCCCACCTTGGCATCGAAGAAACACGCGAAGAAAGCGAAGAAAGGCAAGCGCTGATAGTTGACTGC
>VBMM01000220.1 GCA_005878415.1 Methanobacteriota archaeon | reverse complement strand
GGCAGACGTGCAAGACGCCCGCGACGCCGACCGCGGTCGGACGCATCAATTGCCTCGTGCTCGGGGACTATGTGCACAACGCTCGCCTGGACTACGTCGTGACGGATCTGACGACGGCCATCACGCAGACGGTGACCACGAACCCCATCAACTCTCGCCACGGGTTCGGGGGCGGGTTCATCGGGGACTACACGAGCCTCGCGGTCGGATCCGACAACGCGTTCCACGCCGTCTGGACGGACACGAACAACCGGCAGTCCGTGACGTGGTGGTTCGGGTTCGAGTTCGTGCCCACGACGATCAACCAGCAGGACATCGTCACCGCGTCCGGGACGTTCTAGATCGCGTGCCCCAGCTCGACACAGGTCCCCCGCTGGCTGGTGTGGCCCGAGCCCCGCGCCCTCACTTCGGGAGGATTCCGTGCGGACACTTATCAGCCACGCGCTCCGGGGTCCACGCCAGCGTGGGGTCCGCCGGGAAGTCTTAAAGCGCGTGTCAGCCCATCCGGTGTGAGGGCTGCTTCAAACGCCATGAGAGCGCCTGATCACAGCCCGAGTTCTGGCGGTCCTGCTGTCCGAAAAGACTTGAGACGATTCAATTCTCAAAGAATCGTCTATGAAACGTTTCGAATCTTCGGTAGTAATTGGGTTGCCCTTGCGGCGGTATTCACCGTATGGGGGCTGGCGGTTGCCGGGTCTGCATATTTTTGGAGCGGCTGGCTGCTCGGCCGGCCTGACCCGAGCATCAACATCCTGGCGCCTGCGTACCGCCCAATCGATCCAGGGGAGGCTTGGGCGATTCTGATCGAAGTTACGATTGTTTTCCTCGAGGCCGCAGCCATTGGCTCGACTTTGGCCGGAGGCGTGGCGTTCCTGGCGGTGCAGCAACGGCGCGGAGTCGACACCGAGTTCTCAGAGGCTTTCATGAAGGGGGTCGAACGGTACGGCCGAGTCTTGATCGGCTCACTAGTTACCGTGTTCGTCCCGACCGTGTTGCTGACGCTGCCGGGTCTGCTCTTCCCCGTCGCCTCGGCCCAACCCAATGATCTCAACCTCGCGTTTGTCTTCCTTTTCCAGGGCGTAGCCCTCATCGTCGGACTGGCGATTGTAGTCTGCCTGTTCCTCTACATGCCGATTGTGATGGTCGAGAACGCAACCAGCTTCCGGGGTTTACGGAAGAGCTGGACGATGACCAAGGGTCGCCGTGGCGTCATCCTGGGAGCGCTTATCCTGCTGGGGCTGGCACAGGCGTCCGTGAGACTTGCTGTATCAGTCTTGGGAGGTGCGTTCAACGATATTTACATCGAGATCGCTGGAGACGCCATCTTTGCAGGGATTACGGGGTCTTGGACCGTGATTGCGGCGGGCGTGATCTATAGCTGGATCGTAGACTCCACACTAGCAGCCGCGAATGCCGGTCCGTCGGCGCCTTTCACAGTTGGGCGCTAAAGAGCGCCGGAAGCGCTTGAGTCGTTTCCGTGCAACCTCCGACGCGGGTAGGTTGATGCGATTCGTTGCGTATCCTCACGCCGTGGCGGGAATCGAGGAAGTCGCCGTGCGATTCCTCTCGGCCGACGGGGCGGGCGAGGTGAGTGGCATCGCCCATCGGCCCGCCGGGACCGGCCTCGGAGCGCTCGTCGTCACGCACGGCCGTTCGGGCGACATGCGGAATCGTCTCGTGACGCGCGTCGCACGGGCCGCGGCGGACTCCGGACTCCTCGCGCTGCGGATGAACTTCCGTTACGCGGACGAGGGCGCGATGGCGTCCCGGGACTTGTCGCGCGAGGAGAGGGACCTTCGAGGCGCGATCCGGTTCCTCCGGGGCGAGTTACCTGCCGAACCGATTTTCGCGGCGGGGGCGTCGATGGGCGCGCGGGTATGCGCTCGAGCGTCGAGCGATTCTGACGTGGCCGGCGTAATCGCCCTCGGCTATCCGCTGCATCCCCGGTTCCGTCCCGAGGTCCGCAACCCGCCGGAGTGGCCTCTGCTCGTCAAGCCCACGCTGTTCGTGCAAGGGGATAGCGATCCGTTCTGCGATCTCGGCCGCCTTCGCGAGGACCTGACGAGGTTGCCCGCGCCGCACGAGCTCGTCGTGATCCCGAACGCAGGCCACTCGTTCGAGCCACGCGGGGCCAAGCGGGATACCTTCCCCGAGGTTTGGGACGCTGTCCTTCGGTGGATCACTACCCAGCGTGCGGGCTGATGAACGGATCCCTTTGATCGCCGAGCGGACTCAGACGAGCTTTGCCGACATCGTGATGTCCGCCCGCAATAGGCGGGAGATGGGACACCCTTTCTCCGCGGCCTGCGCCGCAGACTCAAACTTTGCAGGGTCCGCCCCGGGGACCTTCGCGGCGACGTCGAGGTGGATGGACTTCACCGTCCAGCCCGCGTCGGTCTTGTCGAAGTTCAGGGTCGCCTTCGTGTCGATGCGTTCCGGGCGATACCCGAGCTTCTCGAGTTCGCCGGAGAGGGCCATCGAGAAGCAGCCGGCGTGCGCGGCGGCGACGAGTTCCTCCGGGTTCGTCCCGGGCGTGTCTCCGAAGCGCATCGCGAAGCTGTACGGAACGCCTTTCAAGGCGCCGCTCGTCGTCGATACCGTGCCTTTCCCATCTCTCAGGCCGCCCGTCCATTGTGCGCTCGCCTTCCGGTCCATCGGATCACCGGCGGTAGGAATCGTGGAGGGGACTTAACGTTACGTGCTTCCACGAGGAGGGATTCACCGAGAGCCGTCGGGGGCCCACCAAGCGACACCCTCGGGCGGTCTCGCCATGGTCGCCCTCAACGAATCGACCGGGATAACCCGTCGGGCCCTCAGCCGCAAGACGAAGCGAAGCCCGCGATCACGATGGCGGGCTCAGGGATGCTGCAGGATGTATTCTCGAATCGCCGCCTTGGCAAGACCGTAAAAGCTGAGCTTTTTTCGCTTGCAATACGCGGCAATCGACTTGAACTCCTGCTTGCCAAAGACGGTAATCACTCGATGCAAAAGGAACCCGCCTCGCCTCGGAATATCGGTGAGGTAAATAAGTCTCATAGTGCATATCACATGGGGGATAGGCAAGTCCACCTAGTGTGTAGGCATTATTAAATATGCCTACTAACATGCCCGGTGAAAGAAGGGACGGGAATCGTCTGTGCTGTTGCCGAAGGATCTCGATAAGGTTATCCAATCTGAGCATGAGACTTGGACAGCGGAGCTCGAACAGCTCCGCAGCGATCCGAGGGTGAAAAAGTTCCTCACTCTCCAGGAGAGAATCGCTCGAGCCGATGAGTTCATCGTGGAGAACGTCGCTCTCCTACGGTCGAATCGGCACCGGCCTTTTGATCCCTACGACGCCTATGACGCGTTCGAATTCGCCCGGGACCTCGCGGGGAGGGAAATCTCCACGTTTGCGCTGTCCAAATTGGTGTTCGAACGGTTCCCCGACATGTCCGGAGAGGGCCGCCAGCGCATGATGGACTACCTCTTCGAGAACGGATGTGTGGAGGCGACTCGAAGGACCCGATTGGGACGTCCCGCAGCGTACCGTTTCGCGCCACCGAAGAACGGGGGCGCCATGGCGGGACGGAAGCCGCTCGGAGTTCCCACGAACGAACTCTCCGGATTCAAGGCAGAGGACCTCGAGCAACCCGTGTAGCGGCCCCGTGGCCGCACGTGTGCGCTCGAGGGGTGGGGCGGCCGAACCCACAAGGGGAGGACGGCCCGGGGACCCGCGCCTTGGAGTCCTTCAGGTTCGAGCGGGTCTCACGGCTTCTCGATTGGCGTCCGCACGAGGTTCCCCCGCTCCGTCCACGAGCCGTCGTAGTTCCGGACGTCCGGGTAGCCGAGGAGGTACTTCAGGACGAACCACGTGTGCGACGACCGCTCGCCGATCCGGGCGGTGGTGATAGTGCCCACCCGGCCGTGTCACCCGGGGAGGCTTGTCCACGACAGAGTTATATACACAGATACACATACACAGGTGCATGGGTACGAAGACCATTTCCCTCGAAGATTCCGCGTACGTGAAGCTCAAAGCGGCGAAACGACCCGGGGAGAGTTTCTCCGACGTGGTCAACCGCATCTTGGGAGGCCGCGAGCCGTCCCTGCTAGACCTCCGGGGGCTGTTCGATCGCAAGTCCGTGGATCAGCTCGTCGAGGCGATTGCCCGAATGCGCGAGGAGGATATCGAGGCCCAGAAGCTCCGGCCCCCAATTCGACGGTGAGCCCGTGGGGATCACCTTCGACACGAACTTCATCATCGACCTTCTCCGATCGGACCGGCTCGCCGTCGCGAAGGCGAAGGAGATCGAGGCGCGCGGCGACACCCGGTTCCTCACGGCTCCCGTCCTCTACGAGATCACCGCGGGCCTCCTCTTCGCGCGGTCCCGTTCGGAGGCGGCTGCCTTCCGCGCCTTTGCCTCCCGCCTCACCGTCCTGCCGTTCGACGAAAGCTCTTCGGTGAAGGCCGCGGAGATTCGGGCCGAGCTCATGCGGCTCGGAAGGTCGAAAGGCCACCTCGATACGATGATCGCAGGAATCGTGATCCAGGGAGGGCACACGCTCGTCACGAGGGATCGAGACCTCACGGACATCTCCCAAGCGGTGGGTCTGACCGTCGAGGGGTACTAGGCCGATCCTCACTTCTCGATCGGCGTCCGCACGAGGTTCCCCCACTCCGTCCACGAGCCGTCGTAGTTCCGGACGTCCGGGTAGCCGAGGAGGTACTTCAGGACGAACCACGTGTGCGACGACCGCTC
>VBMM01000219.1 GCA_005878415.1 Methanobacteriota archaeon | reverse complement strand
ACGATGTCGCGCAGGAGGTCGCGCCTGCGGACATGCTGCACCAGCTCGACGTCGTCCTGCGGAAGCACGAGAGCCAGCCGATGGTGAAGGTGTACACCTCGGGGAACTTCTTCGACGACCACGAAGTGCCGCCCGACGTCCGCGCGCGGATCCTGACGGAGCTCGGGGATCGGTGCGACAAGGTGATCGTCGAGACGCTCTCCCACCTGCTGCGAAAGGACCACCTGGAGCACGCATTGGGCTTCGTCGATGAGCTCGAGGTCGCACTCGGCTTGGAGTCGACGGACGAGCGCGTGCTGAAGCACGCCGTCAACAAGGTGTGGGGACTCAAGGAACACGCGCGGGCTGCCGCGCTCGCGCGTGACGTGGGCGCGACGATCAAGACCTACCTGCTCATCAAGCCCCCCTTCCTCACGGAATCAGAGGCGATCGAAGACGCGGTCCGATCCGGCCACGACGCGGATCCGCACAGCGACACAATCTCCTTCAACCCGACCAACGTGCAGAGCCGAACGATCGTCGACCGTCTGTTCCGGCGGGGCGAGTATCGTCCGCCGTGGCTTTGGTCCGTCGTTGAAGTCTTGGAACGTACACAGGATCTGAAGGCACACGTGAAGAGCCACCCGACGGCGGGCGGGATGGCGCGCGGGGCCCACAACTGCGGTTCGTGCGACCGCGCCGTCGTGAATGCGATCGAGGAGTTCTCCCTCGGCCTGCGACGGGACTTCCGGGACCTCACGTGCTCCTGCCAGGATTTGTGGCGGGCCTATCGGGAGGCGCAGGCGTTCATGCTCACGCCGGCCGATCCGCTTGCGATTCTCGAGACGTAACGTTCATACGACCTTCGAAGGCTCCGGAACCGATGCGCGACTACGAGCTGCGGCGAGGAGTCGCGAAAGAGCTCGAAGGCGACGGTCTGCGCCGGATCGCCGTCGAGCAGTTCGGAGAGGCGGGGACGGACGGCGGCAAGGTGATTGTCTCGTACGGCGCCCTCGAGAAGCTGGTGGCCTGGACCGACGGCAAGCGGCTCTTCGTCGATACGACGATGAAGCCCGGGGTGCCGGACCGCGTCGCGACGGACACGATCAAGGCCTTCAACGCATTCCTCGAGAAGGCGACGGGCTTCACCGCGAAGGAACGAGGCAAGCGCGCGCAGGCGGCCGCGAAGAAAGG
>VBMM01000218.1 GCA_005878415.1 Methanobacteriota archaeon | reverse complement strand
TCTCCGCAGCGGGCGCGGCGGCCGGAGCGGCGGCAGGCATCGCGACGGCGGCCTTCAGAGCCTCGTCGATGTTCACGCCTTCCAGCGCGGCGGTCAGGGCCTTCACGCGCGTTTCATCCACCTTCACGCCGGCGGCGGTGAGGACCTTCTTCAGGTTCTCTTCGTTCACCGGCTTGCCGGCCGCATGCAGGACCAACGCCCCGTAGACATATTCCATCCGTGTCACCTCCTGTGCGTGTTCATCCTCCAACCATCGCACGAAGCTCGTCATCGGCCGCGCCGGGGGCGCGAGCCGCGAGGGCGAGCATTTGCGCGTGGGCTTTCATCAAGAGGAACTTGATCGACTCCTTCGTCGGGAACTCCGACGCGATCGCGAGGCGGAGCGCCTCCGCGTGGGCCTTCGAGAGGAGCGGGCCGATCGTGTCCTTCGCCGGGTACGCGATCTCGAGGGCGAGGGCCAGCGCCGCTCGAGCCGCCCGGGCGATCTGACCCCGGACGACCGTGTCGTCGATCGCGAGCGCCTCGCGCCGGAAGACGATGCCGTTCTCGTAGGCGCCACGGAGATCGAGCCCGACGATGAGCGGGAAGATCTCGAGGCGGGCGAGCTGCTGCGCGACCTCCCGCGGGATCCGGTCGCCCGCCTTGACCATCAGCTTGTCCTGTCGGATGACGACCTTCCCCCGCTCGATCGCCGCCGGGATGCCCGCCTTCTGCAGCTCGCCGACGACCGGCCCCGGCTTGAACGGCGTCTCCCCCGCGCGGACCCAAAGGTCCTCCGGCGCGATCTCGCCGCCCCGGGCGGGAGCCTTCGTCTTCGTCGCCTCGAGCTCCTTGAACAGCTTGAACGGGTTGATTTCCGCCGTCACGACGGCGGTCTGGCCCTCGATCGCCTCGCCGAGCTTCGCGAGGTCCGGCTTCTTCGCGCTCGCCTGTTCGAGGGCGAGACGGAGCAGGTTGTTCTTCGCGACCGTGATCGAGGCGCGGTCCGACAGCCTCTTCCGGATCGCTTGGAACTGCGGCGCCGGAATCCCGTGGATGTTCGCGATCCCGACCACGCGCGCCTGCGCGAAGCGGGAAGCGAGGTCCTCGACGACCTGCTTCTTGTACGGAGCGACGTGGGGCATCATCACACCTCACAGGTACCTCACGGCGGGGCCCATCGTCGTCTTGACGTAGGCCGACTGAATGTTGAATCGCCCGCGCTCGAGCTTGCCGACGACGCGACGCATGAGCGCGTCGAGGTTCTCGGCGAGGTCTTCCGGAGGCATGTCGCGCGTGCCAATCGCCGCGTGGAACGTCCGCTTGTCGCGGCTTCGGATGCGGACCGTGTTGCGCATCGCCGTGATCAGGTTCGTGGGATCCGCCGTCGGCGGGATGGGACGAGGCATCCGCCCTCGCGGGCCCAGGACGACGCCGAGTCGCTTCCCAATCACCGGCATCAAGG
>VBMM01000217.1 GCA_005878415.1 Methanobacteriota archaeon | reverse complement strand
CTTCCGAGGTGAAAGCCTATGTACGGTCGCCGAAATACCTCGCGGGACCCCATGGAGCTGATTCAAGGCGTCGCGGTGAGACCGCTGAAGCAAATCCACGACGAGCGCGGGTACCTCATGGAGATGCTCCGCACCGACTGGCCTGAGTTCGAGCGATTCGCGCAGTCGTACGTGACGATCGGATATCCCGGGATCGTGAAAGGGTGGCACTACCACAAGATTCAGACGGACCACTTCGTCGTCGTCCGGGGGGCCGCGAAAGTCGTCTGCTATGACAACCGCACGGGCTCTCCCACGAAAGGCAAGGTGAACGAATTCTTCCCGGGGGAGCGGAACCCGATGCTGATCAAGATCCCGCCGCTGGTCGTGCACGGGTTCAAGGCGGTCGGGAGCGAGCCCGTGTACGTCGTGAATTTTCCGACCCAATTATACAACTACGGGGAGCCCGACGAATTCCGAATCCCCCACGACTCGAAGGAGATCCCGTACGACTGGGACGTGAGGATGGGATAGTCGTCGATGGCTCGGCTGGTCGTCACGGGAGGCATGGGATTCATCGGCAGCTGTTTCGTACGGAGACGACTCGCGGTGGGAGAGGACGAGGTCTCCGTGGTCGACAAGTTGACGTACGCCGGGAATCCGGAGAACCTGAAAGACTACGCCGAGGACCGACGGCTCCGGTTCGCAGACCCACGTCGACCGATCGATCCTGGAAGCGGGCGCGTTCGTCATGACGGACGTCGTGGGGACGTGGTCCGTTTTGGAGGCGTGCCGGAAGAACGACGTGGGCCGCCTGCTCCACATCTCCACGGACGAGGTGTACGGTGAGGCGGAGGGCGAGCCGTGTACCGAGGAGTCGCCGCTGAAGCCGAAGAGCCCGTACGCGGCGAGCAAGGCAGGCGCCGATCGGCTGGTCTTCTCCTACCATGCCACGTACGGGCTGCCCGTGGTGATCTCTCGATGCACGAACAACTATGGGCCGTACCAGCATCCGGAAAAGCTCATCCCGCTCTTCGTCACGAACGCGCTCCAGGGCAAGGCGCTGCCCGTCTACGGCACGGGGACGAACACGCGGGACTGGATCCACGTGGAGGACCACTGTGCCGCGTTGGATCTCTTGCTGGATGCGACGGGCGTCGAGGGAGAAGTGTTCAACATCGGCGCGTCGCAGGAGCACTCCGCGATTTCGATCGGGAAGCGCATCCTGGCCGAACTCCACAAGCCGGAGTCGTTGATCAAGCGGGTCGCAGACCGGCCCGGCCACGTCCGGAGACATGCGGTCGACTGGTCGAAGGCGAAGAGGCGTCTCGGCTGGGCACCGAGGAAGGCTTTCGAGGACGGCCTGCGCGAGACGATCGAGTGGTATCGGAGGAACCCGGAGTGGTGGCGACCGATCAAGCGGCCAACCTCGCATCCGCATTCCGACGTTCGGTATCGCCGCCTCGGTTGAGGGACGCCCATCAGATTCTAATCGGGGCCTCGCGTATTGGCCTGCCGAATGGATGACCTCGCGTACGTCGTTGTCCTGAACTGGAATGGCGAGTCATGCATCCGCGAATGCCTTCGCTCCGTCCTGAACCAGACGTACTCGCGGTACCGCGCGCTCGTCGTGGACAACGGCAGTACCGACGGTTCGCCTGCCGTCATCGCGTCGGAATTCCCGGAAGCGAGTGTTCGTACGTCGTGACGCTGAACAACGACACACGCGTCGATCCGGAATGGCTGCACGAGCTCGTCCGTGCGAGCCAACCGCATGCCGGAATGACCGCATGCAAGATGCTCTTCATGGACCGCCCCCGGATCATCAATTCGACGGGGTTCTGGATTGCTCAGGATGGGAGCGGAATGGACCGAGGGTGGAACCAACCCGACGAGGGTCAGTTCGACGAGGCGTTCGATGTATTTGGCCCGACCGCCGGGGCCGCCCTGTACCGGCGGGATCTCCTCGAGGGCGTCGGCCTGTTCGACGAGGACTTCCTGGCGTACTACGAGGATCTCGACCTCGCTTGGCGGGGGCGCCTTGCCGGGTGGGAGGCAAGGTTTGCGCCTCGGTCAATCGTGTACCACAAGTTCTCCGCATCGTTCGGCAAGGGAGGGTCCTTCAAGACGTACCTGTGCGAGCGGAACCGAATCTGGAATCTGATCCACAACTACCCGAGACGGTATGTGCCCCTGGCAATCCCTTGGAACTCCGCGCGAGTCCTTGCCGGCCCAATCCCCTGGAACGGAAGCCAGGCGGGCAGCGCGGAAGCCCCGAGCGGCGGTTTCCGCGCCACCGTCGCGGCGATGGCACGCGCCCGAATCGACGCGTATGCGGGAATTCCCCAGGCGTTCGCGAAGCGACGCGAGCGCCGGAGCATCCGCCGGGTCGATGCGCGGACCGTGGGCGGCTGGCTCCGCCGATATGGCGTGTCGTTGAAGGATGCGGTCGCAGCGTGACGGCCTGGATTCGGAATGCGTCCGGTGCGACGCGCCGAAATGCGAGGTGCTCCACGTGACGACTGGAACCTTCCATGCGTCCACGTCATCGGGGTCGGATCAGAGGCCAACCTATAATAGCGACAGACACGTGCCGAAGCCTCCGGACCCCGCATCCCGAGGATGATCGATGCGCGTCGCGGTCTTCTACGACTATCTGGAGACGGTGGGCGGCGGCGAGCGCGTCGCGATGACGCTCGCGAAGCACCTCGACGCGGACCTCATCACGACGCAATTCGATCCGGGCATGCCGGAACGCGCGGGCTTTTCCGGAATCCGCGTGATTTCTCTCGGCCACATCGTGCGGCGACCGCCCCTGAAGCAGATCCACGCCTCCTGGAAATTCGGGCGTGCCGCGTTGGATGGCTACGACTTCTATTTTCTCATCGGAAACTCCGCCCACTACGCGTCTCGAGGTCATCACCCGAACGTATACTACTGCCTCACGCCAATGCGGACCTTCTACGACCAGCGGGAGGCCATGCTCGCTCGCCTCCCCGTTGCGAGTCGTTGGATTGCTCGGGCCTGGTCGGCGTCCCACGCCCGATTTGATCGAGAATCCGCTCGGTCGTGCGACGACATCGTTGCGATCAGCCGAAACGTCCAGGGGCGCATCCGACGGTATTACGATCGGGATGCACGCGTCATCTATCCGCCGGTCGCGACATCGCGATTCCGTTTCGAGGAAGTCGGAGACTTCTGGCTCTCCGTGAGCCGCATCTACCCGGAGAAGCGGATCGAACTCCAGTTGGACGTGTTTCGACGGCTGCCTCGAGAACGTCTCGTCCTCGTCGGCGGCTATTCGGCCGGTGACTTCGCGGAGCGCTACCTCGCGCACCTCAAGCCTCCACCGAACGTCACGCTGGTCGGCGAGCTCCCGGAGGCGCGTCTGACGGATCTGTATGCGCGGTGTCGCGGCTTCTTGACGACCGCCGTCGACGAGGATTTCGGCATCACGCCGGTCGAGGCGATGGCCGCCGGAAAGTGCGTCCTCGCGACGGACGAAGGCGGCTACCAGGAGACGGTCTTGAGCGGACGGACCGGGTATCTTCTCCCGCCCGACCCGGACGCGTTCGCTTCGAAGATCCGCGAACTTGACGAGTCGACCTTGCGGGCAATGAAGGACGATTGCGTGGCAAGGGCGCGCGAGTTCGATGAGGCGATTTTCATCCGGAAGATGCGGGCGCTCTACACGTAGGCGAGGTTTCTAGGCCTAGGGTCTCGGCGGGGACGGAAAGCACGCCGTGCAGTGCGGGTCGATGTCCCCGAGGCTCTTGTGGTACTCGCAGAATCGAGCGGTGAGCATGAGCCCGGAACAGAACTCGTTGACGCTCGCGATCTGGTCGGACAGGGTCATGCCATGCGCAATCCGCTCGGCGAGTCCGTGGACGAACGGCTTGATTTCCGGGAACAAGCGGAGCATCTCTTGGTCGACTCCGCGGCTTTGCGTGTTGTAGTGGCTGACGGCCGCCTGGGTAATCGCCATGGCGTGAGCCACGTCGACTTGCTTCATCTTGTAGGTCTGGAGGAGCTCGAGGGCGAGACGCGCGCGGATCGTCGGCAGGAGCTTGGCTACGACCAATTCCTGGGGCTGAAGCATCCGTTGCGCCTGGCCTGTCTCGGGCCGGGGCGCAATACAGTATAACACGGTATTGAACTTGACGGGACGAGCGCTTAAACTATGGAGCGAGTAGTCGTCGGACAGTCCGTGAAACCTCCACGAGCTTGGCCCCATCTGCGACCGGGACCCCGAAGTTTGCGCCCGGCTCCGAGGTAGTGTGGCAGCGCCCGCACGCCTCGAAGCTGCCGCCGTGCCGAAGGCTGGCGTGCGTTATCCCGCCGATCACAAGGCCTAGGGCCGATCCCGGTCCGCATACCAAGGTCGAGGCTTTGGACGCTGGGTCGTGACGTGTCGGTTCTACCGCAGGAGCAAATAA
>VBMM01000216.1 GCA_005878415.1 Methanobacteriota archaeon | reverse complement strand
CCGGCACGAAGCAACTCACGAAGGCGCAGCGCGAGGAATCCGCGCGGGTCGCCTGGAAGCGCTTCGGCGCGGCGATGGAGCGCGATCATCGGCGCAGCGGGTCCTCCCGAAGCCGACGGAAGAAGTGAGCGGCCTCGGTTCGACGCGAGGCGGGGAAGCATCAGGTATGGAATCGGGAACGCGCACCGCGGTCGGGATGCCGCCGGGCCGCCTGCTCACGTTGGCGGACGGCATCTTCGCCATCGCGATGACGCTCCTCGTGCTGAATCTGCGACTGCCCGATGGGGGCAACGCCGATCTCGCGACGCAGCTGGCCGGGCTGCGCTCGGCCTTTCTGACGTTCGTCATCAGCTTCGTCGTCCTCGGGGTGTTCTGGTTCGCGCATCACCAGACGTTCCACTTCCTCGTCCGCGTGAACCGCACGCTGGTCTGGCTCAGCATCGGGTTCTTCCTGGGGGTCGCCCTGATCCCATTCGTCGCGTCCGTCCTCGGCGCGCACCCGGACGACCCGATCGCCCTCACCCTGTACGGCGGGGCCATCGGGCTCCTGACCGTCCTCGGGTACGTGACCTGGTGGTACATGACCGGGGACCGCGGGCTCGTGGTCGAGGGGATGGACCCGAAACTAGTCCGCAAGGTGCAACACTGGATCGCCGTCGGGCCCGTGATCGCGCTCGTCGCGATCGCCCTCGCGTTCGTGAGTCCCCTGGTCTCGTTGCTCATCTACGTGGCCTTGCCGGTCTTGTTCATCGTCTTCAACCCGGTCGACGCGTACCTCGAGCGGCTCCGACAGAACGAGCGGTGACCGTCGAGAGGAATCGAAAACCAGTCGTCGCGGTCCGCCCGAAATAACGGGGCCACAAAGCGTGACATACATTCGTCTTGTGAATCAGAGTCGCGTATGAATACCTCATCGACCTTAGAGCCAGAGTCATGGCATCGACCACGACGATTTCGCTCCGAAAGCAGACCAAGGAGTTGCTTCGCCAGATTCGGTCCAAGGGACAAACCTATGACGAGGTCGTCCGAGCGCTCATCGAGAAGACGTCCTTCACGGAACACGACGCGCGATGTAACCGGATCCTCGAAGAAGAGGAATTTGTCCCGTTGGACGAACTATGACCTTTCGGGGCGGGGCTATCGATGATTCGGATGCGCGGCGTTCGAGGGACTGAGGGGCCGCAGCCTTATGACTCACGGCCCGATTCCCGCGCCCATGCTGAAGTTCGAGACGGTGGCGGTCGTCGTGCGCGATGAGGAGAAGGCGACGAAGTTCTGGAAGGACAAGGTCGGCTTCCGCGTCGTGACCTCGTTCCCCCATTGGGTCACCGTGGCGCCCCGCGGCGCGAATGTCCGGCTGCATCTTTGCCCCGACTCCCGCCCGGAGAAGGGGAACACGGGATACCTCTTCTCCACGAAGGACGCGAAGCGGGAGGAGGCGGCGCTCCGGAAGAAGGGCGTTCGGATCACCAAGCCGGTCAAGAAGGAGGAGTGGGGCACGATCTTCTGGTTTGCGGACCCCGACGGGAACGAGTTCCAAGTGATGCAAGGTGACGTCTAACGTCTGGTGGGTTCCGCCCGACCGGGCGCTTCGGGCAGCCATGCCACGCGCCACACCCGCCATAAGGCCGTCGGATCCGTGAGCGGATCGCCGTGGACGAGGAAGAAGTCCGCCGGCCCACCTTCTCCGATCCGACCGGCCTCCGACTCGCCGAGCAGTTCCCCGCCGCGAATCGTTGCAGAGGCCAGCGCCTCCCAAGGTTTCAGGCCGGCTTCCACCAGGGACTCGACCTCCCAAGCGAGGTGGTTGGCCCGCAACGATCCGCCCCCGAAGTCCGTCCCCGTCGCGATCCGCACCCCGGCGTGGTGTGCGACCCGCACGCTCTCGATCGCCCGCTCCCGTCGACGCGCCGTTCGCTCCTTCCCCTCGTCGCCGACGAACCGCGGCAACGTCGTCGTGTGCGCGAACGACGCCCACGACCGGAAGATCGCCAGCGTGCTGACCAGGAACGCCCCCTGGCGGGCCATCTGCGCGGCCAGGTCGGAGTCGAGCTCGAAGCCGTGTTCGAGCGAGTCGACGCCCGCGTCGATGCCGACGCGCGCGCCGGGGAGGAGGCCGGAGTGCGCCGTGACCTTGGCCCCGCGGCCGTGTGCGAGGTCGACGACGGCCCGCACCGCCTCCGTCGACCAGGGGGCCTCCTCTTTCTTCGGGCCGTCGAGGTAGAGCTTGAGCAGGTCCGCGCCATCGTCGAGCTGCTTCGCGGCCGCCGCGAGGAATCCCGGGCCGTCGTCCGCTTCGATTGTGAGCCCCGCGGGGAGAACGCCGCTGTGCGCGATCCATGTTCCAGCGACTCGGAGTCGCGGCCGGGAGCGATCCTCCCGCCACCGCTCGCGCACGCGCAGCGCGAGGGCGCGCTTCCGGCCGTCCCGCGGATCCACGGCCGCGGGCGAGCCGACGTCCCGCGCCCATCGCACGCCCGCGCGGCCGAGCAGGTCGCCGTTGTGCTCCGCGACCTCGAGCAGCTCCTCGGGCGAGTCGAACCCGCGATCGATCCAATGCGAGCCGCCGGGCAGGGTGACGTGGCTGTGGGCGTCGACCATGCCCGGGACGATCGTCGAGCCTCCTGCGTCGACCACGTGGACGTCGCTCGGGAGGTCTCCTTCGTCGGAGGTTGGCCGGATCCAGAGGATGCGGCCTCGGTCCACGAGGACGCTCACGCCCTTCCGTAGGGAGGGACCGCTCCCGTCGGCGAGGGCGGCGTCCCGATACAGCATGGGTCGGGGAATCATGCCGAAACACCATGCGCCTTGCCGGCCTCAACCCCGCCGCTCGAAGAGGGTGTCGCCGAACCACACCAGCGGCGGCTCGGGCTGGAGCCGCTCCGCCTTCGCGAGGAACGCCCGGAACCGAGGGTCGCGATCGTGCTCCTCGTGGGCCTCGTGGTCCGCCGCGACGACGTGCAGGAGGTAGTCCTGGACCCCGGTTCGCGCCTCGCTGCCGCCGGCCGCGCGGACGAGCCGGGCTTCCCGGAACCGGCCTCGGCGGGTGAAGGCCTCCCAGATCGGGATCTCCTGGTCCTCGAACATCGCCTCGAACTCCGTCAATCGCTCGGCCGCGATCCGGAGGACGATCTCGGTCGTCTCAGCCCCCGGGCCGCTCGAATCGCCGCGGAC
>VBMM01000278.1 GCA_005878415.1 Methanobacteriota archaeon | reverse complement strand
GCGACTCGTCGAGGACCTGAGCGGCATCCCGGTCGGCGTGGCGAAGCCCCTCGTGGGACCGAACGCCTTCGCCCACGAGTCCGGGATCCACGCGCACGGAGTGATCAAGCACACCGCCACCTATGAGCCGATCCAGCCGGAGCGGATCGGGCGACATCGGACGTTCGTCTTCGGGAAGCACACGGGGTCCGTCGCCGTCGCGGAGAAGCTGCGGTCTCGCAGCGTCGATGCGACGCCGGAGCAGGTCGCGGAGCTCGTGAGGCGGATCAAGGAGTTCGCGGAGTCCCGGTCGAAGCAAGACCAGCGGGCGTTCGTCGCGTCGTTCCGCGAGCGGGTGGAACGGCACCGCGGGGTGACGGACGAGGAGTTCTGGGCTCTCGCGATCAAGTCAGGTATCTCCCGTCCGAAGGGAGAGCCGTAGGCGTCGCGATCAGCCACCGCGGCTCGGGGGATCTCCGGGTGGATCTCCCGGATCCGAGGCGGCCGGCCTGCGACCGATCGCTGCCCGCACGACCGAGGCAACACGGTGTGAGCTCGAGACGTAGATTCCGAGGAGCACGATCGCCGCGCCGGTGAGGTCGATCGGTTCGAACGATTCCTGCGCCAGGGTGGCTCCGAGCAGGAGCGCGACAATAGGGATTATGAGGGCGACGAACGACAGGAAGGTCGCTTCCGTCTGTTTGAGGAGCCATTGCCATGCGACGAACGTGACGACGGACCCGGCGAGCGCCAGGTAGATGATCGCTCCGATTCCTTCGGGCCAGGATGGCACGCTCCATCGCTCGCCGGTGACGAGGGACACGGCGGCCAGGGTCACGGCGCCCACGCCCATCGCGGCCGCGTTGAACGTGACCGGATCCACGTCGTGCCCCCAACGCTTCAAGGCCACGATCGAGAAGGCGGCGCAGGTCGCGGCGAGGACGATCGCGAGCATGGGGAATGCTTTCTCGACCCCGGCGGTCCCGATTTGCGCGCGGAAGATCAGCAGGATTCCGCCGAACCCGAGCCCGACCCCTCCGATCTTTTGAAGGGTCAGCCGCTCTTCGCGGAGGAATGCGTTCGCGATGAGCGCGGTCTGGAACGGGAAGGTCGCGAAGAGGACCGCGGACAGGCCGCTCTCGACACCGTTGTTCTCGCCCCAGTAGATCAGCCCGTAGTCGGCGGCGAAGAGCACGATCCCGACGAACGCCACGAGGCTCCACTCCGTTCGGTTCGCGGGCCATTTCGAGCGGAGCAGCGCCGCGACGCCCGCGAGGGCAATTGCCGAGAGGAAGAATCGTAGGGAGGCCGCGAGGAACGGCGGAGCGCCCTGCAGGCCGATGCGGATCGCGAGCCAGGTCGATCCCCAGATGACGCAGAGCATCGCGAACGCCGCGCCCCGCAGGAGCCGAGGATTCACGGGCCGCCTAACGCGCTCTCCTTCTTAGCCTTGGGCCCGGCGTTTGTGAATGTTCGATCTCGGGCGACTCACGTGCGGGAGGATTTATCCCTGTGACTCCGATAGCGAAGCGGAGGGGTTCTCGAATGGAGCTGCCCGATCTCATTGCGGGCCTTACATCGGTCAAGGGTTGCCTCGGCGTGGAGACGGCGCGCACCGCGAGCGGCAAGGAGGTCATCTTCGCTTGGTTCGAGGACAAAGCTGCCGTGCTCCGATGGTATCACAGCCGGGTCCACCAGGCGACGATGAAGGGCGCGTTCCTGGGCTACGAGCCCGTCGGGCCCCTCGCGCACCTGCGCGACGACGTCGGGCCGATCATGGCGATCGCGTCTCTCACCCTTCGCGGATCGCCGGCCGAAGGCAGCGGACTCCCGATCTCGCAGATTTCCATCGAGCTGTACGCCCCGCTCCCGGGTGGGCTCCACTTCGGCGGTCGGTTCGCGCCGGACGCGCTGCGCGTCGACGGCATGCGCGACTACTCCCGAGAGGTCCCGGCCGTGCCTGCGAACCGCTAGCGGGCGTCTCCGGACGGGCCAGCTTTATGAGCCGCCCGGGGATGATGTACGGCAGAGCATGACCGCGCTCACGATGTCGGAGAAGATCCTCGCGCGGGCAAGCCACGTCGACTCCGTCCGCCCGGGACAGATCATCGACGGGACCGTCGACCTGCTCTACATGCACGAGATGCTCGCGATGGCCCTGCTGCCCTTCAACGAGATCGGCACGATGAAGGTCTGGGACCCGGAGAAGATCGTCGTCACGCTGGACCACTGGGTCCCTCCGCCGACGCCGGAGATCGCGAAGATGCACCAGACGATCCGCGATTTCTGCCACAAGCAGGGGATCAAGCGGTTCCACGACGTGGGGGACCACGGCATCGTCCACCAGCTCATCGCGGAACGGGGATACGCCCATCCGTGGGATCTCGTGATCGGCAGCGACAGCCACACGAACATGGTCGGCGCGGTCGGGGCGTTCGCGGCGGGGATCGGCGCGACGGACACGGCTGCCGTCATGGCGACCGGCCGGTTGTGGCTGCGCGTGCCGGAGACGATCCGCGTCGACATCCGGGGGACGCTCGCCAACCGCACGGGCGCGAAGGACGTCATCCTCAAGGTGATCGGCACGACGGGGGACGACGGCGCGCGCTACGCGGCGGTCGAGTTCAAAGGTCCGACCGTCAAGGCGTTCCCGATGAACGAGCGCTTCGTCCTCTGCAACATGACGACGGAGATGGGCGCGAAGGTCGGGATGATCGAGGCGGATTCGGTCACGAAGGAATACCTGGCCCATGCGGGCGCGCCGTTCCGGCCGATCGACTCGGACGAGGAGGCGTCGTTCGCGAAGACGTTCGAGTTCGACGTCGACGGGATGGGCCCCCAGGTGGCGTGCCCGTCGAACCCCGCGAACCTCAAGCCGGTCGAGGACGTCGAAGGCACGAAGATCGATGTCGCGTTCCTCGGGTCCTGCACGAACGCTCGGATCGAGGATCTGCGGATCGCGGCGGAGCTCCTGAGAGGAGAGAAGGTGGCGGCCGGGGTGCGGTTCCA
>VBMM01000277.1 GCA_005878415.1 Methanobacteriota archaeon | reverse complement strand
TCCTCTTCGCCCCGCAGCACCTTCTTGATCGCCGCGATGCGTCCGTCCTCGTCGATGCCGAGGCTCAAGGGCTCGAGGCGACCTCGATAGAAGACGCGTCCTCTAATGATTCGCATGCGCCGCCCCCAGGTTCCGGCGCACGACGGCCCCGCGCGGCTCCACCTCGCCGAAGACCTCCGCTTGGAACTTGTACACCCGGGTCTCGGGGTCGAGCCATGCATCGGCGAGGAGGCCCGCCTTGATGCACGCCTCCGACAGGAACTCCGACGCGTCCCAGTGGTACTCCATCGCGACCTGCGGCAAGAGGAGTCCGCGGTACGGGCCTTGCGCAACGCTCAGCCCGTCCACGCCGACGGTGACGTGTTTCGGCAATTCCTTCGGCTTCTTCACCTCGATCAGCTGCGGCGGCGTCAGGATGCTGACCTCAACCGTGATGTGGTCGACCTCTTCCGGCCGGAGCGGCGGGAAGCGGGGGTCTTCCGCGGAGCCCTCCGCGCCCTTCTCGATCGACTTGATGAGCGGGAAGAATGGCTGAGGGTATCCGATACACCCGCGGAGCTCGCCGCCGGGATGGGTGGCCAAGGTCACGAACGCGCCGGACTTCACCTCGAAGCGTCGAGGCACTTCGAAGCCGCGCTTCTCGCGTCGCATCACGTACGCCTCGAGCGCCTCGCGCGCGATGCGGACGGCGAGTTCGCCCTCCCGGTCGGGGTACTCCATTCGATTCTGCAACAAGGCACGAGCCTTAACATTGTCGGCGTGGTTGTGCGTCTTGTCACCGCAGGGCGCCAAACCTTTTATCGCCTGCGGCCGCATTGACACCATTGCCATGCGGGCCCGCATCCCCGTCGTAGAAATCATGACGACCACTCCCATCACGATCGCGGCCGAGGCGACGGCCGTCGAGGCAGCGAAGATCATGCGGGACCGAGACATCGGCAGCCTCGTCGTCCTCGCGGACGGAAAGCCCACCGGGATCGTGACAGAACGGGATTTCGTGACGAAGGTCGCGGCCTCGGACTTGCAGCCGAGCCGCATCGTCGTGAAGGACATCATGACATCTCCCATCGTCGCGATCCACCCTCACGAAGAGGTCGCGGAGGCGGCGAAGCAGATGTCGCAGCGCAAGATCCGCCGGCTGCCCGTCATCGAGGAGGGAAAGCTCGTCGGCATCGTCACGGAAAACGACATCCTCCGAATCTGGCCGCAGCTGATTGAAGTCACGCGCGAGTACGCGCGGGCGGGCCTCGAGTCGCAGTTCGCACAAGGGATCGAGGGGCACTGCGAAGCATGCGGCGTCTACTCGACGAGTCTGATGTGGGACCGCAACCTGCTCGTCTGCCCGGAGTGCAGGGGCGGATAATCTCCGCACAACCTTTATAGTCCGTACCCAGGTTCGTGCGACTCCGTGGCTCGGCTCGTGAAGATTTCTCAGCAGGAGCTCGACTCCGTCCGGAAGCTCTACGAGAGCGTCATGTCCTACGCGTGTCACGGCCTGTTCTTTCGGGAGGGGATGGTGTTGGCCGAGGAGATCACGAAGTCCCTGTCGCTCGGGGAGGACCCGCTCGAGGTGGGCAAGCAGACGATCATCGATCGCGGCTGGGCGGAGGACGTCCTCTTCACGGACGCGGGCGTGCGCGTCCGCGGGTCCATCGAAGCGACGGCCGGCGGCGAGGTGGAGACGTGCCATCGACTCCGCGGAATCCTGTCGAAATTGCTGGAGGCGAAGACGAAGCATCGGGTGCGGCTCGCGGAAGTCGAGTGCGCGAGCATGGGGGCCCGGGAGTGCGTGTTCGAGCGGGAGGGAGGCGCGTGACGACCCTTGCCGAGATGGTGCGCGCCTTCAAGGACGTGACGGATGCCGAGGCGGTCGCCGTCATCACCCGTGACGGGGGCGTGGTCGCGGCGGAACTCCCTCCGTCGGTCTCGCAAGAGACCTTTTCGATCATGTGCGCCGCCATCGTCGGAGCGGGCATGACCGCGGCGACGGAGCTCGGCCACAACGCCCCGGGCCGGGTCCTGCTCGAATCCGACGATGCGACCTTCCTCATCCAGGAGGTCGGTCGACGTGGGATGCTCGTCGTCGTCATGCCGCCGGAACGCGCCGTGTCCGACCTGGAAACGGCCATCGCTCGCTTCGTCCAGGCGGCTGCGAAGGATTTGGATTGAGGTCCGAGAAGCCTTAATCCGTCTCCGGTCCTTGATGCGGCGGGCCCGTGGTCTAGTGGTTATGATGCGACTCTTACAAAGTCGAGGTCGTCGGTTCGATTCCGACCGGGCCCACCGACGTCCGGCGGACCTCGCCTAGATTTCGATCGCCGCTATTAGGCGAGGTCGCTCCGCCATGGTCACCGCACGTCCTCCGCTCACTGGCGGTAGTCTTCCGGGCGAAATCCCAAATCGACGCGGATGTCGGCGAGGCGTCCGAGGTTCGTGCCATCCAGGAGATGGACCGCTGCCTCGTCGACGCGGACCAGGTCTTCATCGAACAGGGGCCCGATGAACCGAGCCCGGATGTCGTTCACCGGCATTCCGCCGCACAACTCGTTGAAAGACGGCACGACGATCGCCTCTTTGGGCAGCTTCGGGTACCGCCGGTGCTTCGGAAGGAACGGGACGCGCAACCAGCAGGGCACGATCTGGCGCGAGCCCATCGCGTCCCGGAACGCGGCCGCCGGGTGGTTGTGGCCCATGAGGAGCACCTTCGCCTCCATGACCTTCTTGTACGGCCACGCATGGCCATGGCAGAACCCCACGTCGGCGACGCGGAATCCGTACGCGGGCTTGAATCGCACGTTCCTGGGGACGATGTTCTTCAGCATCCCGTCGTGGTTCCCCTGTGCGATCGTGATCTCTCGGAACCCCGATGCCAAGTCGCGAAAGAAGACGTACACGTCGCGTCGCTCGCGGGAGGCCATTTTCGGGACGAGGTGCTTGACGTCGCCGAGGATCGCGAGCCGCGACGCGCCGCGGCGGTCCGCGATTTCGAGGAGCCGCCGTCCCATCGTTCCCGCGCGACTCGGGATGCGGCCGCCCTTCTCCCGGAGTTCTTCCTCCAGCCCGATGTGTAGGTCCGCGACGACGAGGATGTCATCCGCCATCAACGCCGGGACATCGGGGACAGGCTCCAGGTCCACGGCCATTCCACGTTTCGGTTCCGCTTAATGGTTGCGCGACGGCGCAGGGCCGAGGAACTCCGCGAGCACCCGGCCGACGTTCTCCGCGACATCGACCGAGGTGAGTCCATAGCTCTTCTCCCGGAAAGCGAGGTCGCCCG
>VBMM01000276.1 GCA_005878415.1 Methanobacteriota archaeon | reverse complement strand
AATAACGGAGTCCTCTACGCGACAGGATTTATATAACCCTTCCTTCCGAATGGTTCTGTCCCCTAATCCAGTGACTTAACTTGACCTCCCCCGTCTCCCGACCTGTAACTTTCCGGAGGATGGCCAAACAGGAATCGCCCGTTGAGGCGTTGTGGCGGATTACAACGAGTCGCCGAACGCCACGCGACCTTCCTGGATGAGGAACCCTATGAGCGCGAGGGCCGCCATCGGATCGGCCCACGATCAGCCCAGCAAGGCGTTGAAACCAGGGGCCGACGAACACGGTCAACTCCTGCACGTCGCAGGCCAAGGATTCGATCGCTTCCGCGCGAAGCGCGCCAGGCCCTAGCTTCCTCGCGATCGGCATCTTGCCGAGGTAGAGAATGAACATCACCGCCGCGCTCGCGATTACGAGCGAAATGCCGAGCGGGCTTTCCCGCGGTTCCGGGAGCCATCCCAACAGTGTGGCGGTCGACTGGAACACGATGAAGACGGTCAGGAGGAAACAGGTGACTCCAACCAATCGGAGAGCTTTCCTCTCGCGCCCGACGTTCTCACTCCCTTTCCATTCGTGACTCAGATGCCGAATCAGCACGGCTCCGGCGAAGAGCTCGACCATGCTATCCAGCACGAACGCAATCAGGGCGACGCTACTAGCGGTGCCAGCCCACGAGGCGACGGCCATTTCGAGAAGGTTCCAGTTCGCTCCCGCCCGTACCAAACAAGCGCGCGCCCCCTTCGGCCCAAGGCATGGACACTTCCGGCGGCAAGACCGGGCACAAGTATGCCATGAGAGAGACGTACCAAGGCGCACGAACGACCAGGGGAGCCCCCACTTTACGACTCCCACGCCGGATCTCTTACAAGTCAAGGGCCCGTCAGGGTCGGCCGTTCGTCACCCGTCCTGGACGGAACCGGCGGCGAGGACGACGGCGTCTTTTGGGTTCGCGGAACGACAGGTTTCAAGTAGCTTCCGATCGATGGTGCGCTTTGTGATCTCCCGGCGGCGTCGCGTGTTTCTGTCGACTGCAGTCTGCCTCGCCGTGATCGCCGCCGTACTCTTTACGTCCAACTTTCCGCGGACGCGATCATTGCGGTCGGCCCACGAAATGCTCAGGGGATGAGCGGATGGAGCTGCCAAGGGCGGAACGAGGGGGGATTGTCGATCGAGCGTTCGGTTCGTCCCGTTTCCTCCCGCTGGCCCGTGAGGTGCTCCAGCTGCTCCGGCCACGCCGGAAGGCGATGGACGTCCTCGACAATCGCCTCATGGCACAAGTCATGGCGTATACGTTAGCTTCAGACTCGAACTGCGTCGACGTGGGCGCGTTCCAAGGCGACGCTCTGCGGCACTTCTTTGACTTTGCGCCGTCGGGCCGTCACTATGCGTTCGAGCCGATTCCCGAACTCGCCGGGAGGGGAGGCGACGTTCTACCATGTCGTGACGAACTCGGGCTACAGCGGACTACGGAAACGGACGTATGATCGACCCGGAGAAAGAATCGAGCCCATTACCGTGCGGACGGAACGCCTCGATGACATTCTCGCGCCTGACCTGCCCATCGATTTCGTGAAGGTCGATGTCGAGGGGGCGGAGTTGCAGGTGTTCCGGGGCGCTGCGCGCACGCTCAAAACGTACCGGCCCACCGTGGTTTTCGAGCACGAACTCGGCGGCGCCTCGCACTATGGGACGACCCCTCAAATGGTCTACGATTACCTCGTGCGCGGTTGCGGGCTCAGGATATTCCAGCTGGACGGAGAGGGTCCAATGGCGGAATCGGAGTTCGCGTCGGTGTTCGAGCGGGGCTCCGCGTTGAATTTCCTTGCACACAGATGAGGGGCCACCAAGTGATTGGGGAGGCCTGTGGAGGGGCGGAATCGGGATAGCAGGGCCGAGGTCCGCGACAGCCCGCGTCGGGACGCCCCAGCACCGGCGCGCCTCATTGGCCACGGCAGGCGACGGGCTGCCGCTTGAAATTCGACAACAGAGCCGTTCGGCGGTGCCCGGGGAGCCGGGCAACTCTCCGTCCCCGACGACCCCGGGCGGGTTGCGGCGACTCGCCGGTCACTCGATCGGTGACAGAACCTCCCGAATCCGGACACGATTTCGCCCTCGCTCGCGGCAAGAAACATCGGAGAACGTCGCCTAGACCGCGCACAGCGAAATCCTACGTCGGAAAGGGCTACGGCTTCAGCTCGATAAATTCCCCGTTCCGGAGCATCCGCCATCGTCCCGGCAACGTCGGGAGGACCTCGGAACATACGATTCGCGTGTCTTCCGTGCCGGTCTCGTGGAGCGTGTAGTACGGCACGCACGTCCGCGCGTCTCGGTGCGCGATGAGTCGGTCGCCGTCGAGCATCAGGAAGGTGTATGACTCGACCTTTCGCGGGAACTCCCCGTCGATTGAAGCCTTCGCCAACGCAATCGCCTGCTTGAGTTCAGGGAGCGGGCGCGGCTGGGTGCCCATGGACTCGGCGAAGCGGTCGAAGATGAACTGCGTGTCGATCTTCCCGTCCCGCACCCCGAAATCCGTGATCTCGCCGTTGTGCGCGAAGAACACGGTCCGGCCGTCGAGCTCGCGCCGGAACGGATGGCTATACATCTCCTGGATCGTGTCCTTCTTCGAGGCTAACCGCACGTGGGCGACCAGCAGGAGCGGCGGACTGCACACGCGGATCAGCCGCCGCACCGCGTCCTCATACCTTGGATCCGAGCTCGCCTTCGCGGCACCGCGCACGTAGAATTCCCCTTCCTGGGCGAGGCACGCGATCCCCCATCCGTCCGGGTGCCCCGTCTTCGGATTGAGCTGTGGGCACCCGAAGTCGCGGAAGTTGCGGCCCGTGTCCGCGAGTTGTCCGAAGGCCATGAGCGTGTCCGCCGGCACGGGCTTCCGGCTCACGACCGCGAGCATCCGGCACATGTCAGCCCAGCTTGTAGCCGATCTTGCGGAGGAACGCGATCCGCTCCGCGCGGTCCTTCTCCGTCTCGACGCCCTTTGCTGTCTCGCCGTCGACCACCCCGAGGACACCGCGCCCCCGGGGCGTCTTCGCGACGATCACGTCGACCGGGTTCGCCGTCGCCGCGAAGATCGTCACGATCTCGGGCACGTCCCGGAGCGCGCGAAGGACGTTGATCGGGTAGGCGTCCTTCAGGAAGACGACGAAGAAGTGGCCGGCGCCGACGGCCAACGCGTTCCTCGCCGCCAGGTCCTTCAGTCGGGGATCGTTCCCTTCCATGCGGACGAGGCACGGCCCGGACGCCTCACAGAACGCGACGCCGAAGCGGATGCCCGGGACGGACCCGACGAGGGCCTCGTGGACGTCCTCTGCGGTCTTGATGAAGTGCGTCTGACCGAGGATGACGTTCAGCCCGTCCGGGTTCTCGATCGGGACGAGCTCCGTGTCCACCGGCATCGTCGATGTATCGACCCGGGCCGATTAAAGTCTTGTTCCGCCGACCGTGGAGGTACATTACGTGCACGCGGAAGGGACACGGACCCGGCCCCCATGGGCCTCGCATGACGCGCATCAAGGGGCTCTGGGCCATCCTATTCGAGGTCGAGGACGCGGATGTCAGGGAGGACCTCGCCCTCGTCGCGACGGCGATCCAGGTGCACTTCGTGAATCGCATGACCCGGGAGCGGGCCGTCATCGAGTTCATGGCGATCCGGTTCCGATGGCCCGCGTCGCGCACCCGGAAGCGGCTGCAGGGGCTCGTCGATCTCGGCGTGCTCCGCTGCACGCGGGATCTGGCGGACAACTGGACGAAGGTCTACGAGGTCGTCGACCGTCCGCACGTCCCGGCGGCGTTCGCCCTCGAGATGGCCGGCTGAACGCGCCTACGGACCGGGCCGCGTGGTCGCCTTCCGAAGGCGTTCGAGGAATCCGGACGACCGGAGCGGCTGGTAGCTGAGCATCAAGAAATCCGAGGCGACGAGCACGAAGATCTCCCGCGGGACCGTCCGCACCGACCGGTGTCGGATCGCGACGACCTCTCCGTCCGGATGGAATTCGAACGGGAACCCCATCTTCCGGCCCGAGGCCACGAGCCGCCGCACCGCGCTGTTCGGCCGACCGGCGATCGACTTGTGGAGGGTGCCATTCGGCGGCCGGACGAAGGCGTACGCGACGACCTCCGGGGCATCCGCGACGCCGGGGAGGACGTCGTCTCGGAGCGAGAAGCCGAACGCGAATAGCGGTCGGTGGATCCGCTGGAACGTCGCGGCGATCTCGTCCCGCCGATCCGTCGCCATCGGTCCGCCGGAGTTCGTGGAAGGCCATAAGCCCTCGGTCGTCCGCGGGCTTCTTGTACCGGCCCGTCACTCCGCGGGCGGATGGAGCGCCGGTGGGCCGCGCTGACGCTCGTCGTCGGGGCCGCGGCATGGGCCTTCACGGTCGCGACGTTCCTCGTCGACTTCGGCGACCACGACCTCGCCGAGGGGTTTGCGCTGCTCGCGTTCGTTTTCGGCCTGTTCCTCGCATGGGAGGGCGGGTTCAGCCTGTGGCGGCATCATGCGCTCGCGAGCCGCCAAAAGCCGAGGTAGCCGTGCCATTCGGCCTCTCGCCGGACGCCCGAGTCCGTGACGGTTAACTACATATTGGACAAGACGCTGCCCGAGAACCGGGACCCCCCAAGGCCTCGTGATGGCGACGGCGCACCGCCTACCAGACACCGTCCGACCGGAGACGTATTCGCTTGAGTTGCGGCCGGACCTCGGGGAATTCACCTTCCGAGGGAGCGAGTCCATCCGGATTCGGGTCGCGCGGCCCACGAAGACGATTATCCTGAACGCCAAAGACCTCGAGGTCCAGGAGGCGACCGTGCGCTCATCCCGGGGCCGCTCGGTGCCTGCCGCCCGGATCGACACCGATCCAGCCGCCGAGCGGTTGCGCCTGACCTTTGCGCACCCGATCCCGAAAGGCGCGGCGACACTCGCCATCGCCTTCGCCGGCACGTTGAACGATCAGCTCGCGGGATTCTACCGGAGCAAGTACACGACGGCGGCGGGCATGGAGGGCTACATGGCCGCCACGCAGTTCGAGTCGACGGACGCCCGCCGCGCGTTCCCCTGCTGGGACGAGCCGGCAGCGAAGGCGG
>VBMM01000062.1 GCA_005878415.1 Methanobacteriota archaeon | reverse complement strand
GTCGAGTACGACCAGGAATGTTTTGCGCGCGCGAAGACGGAGTACGAGGCGATGCGCGCGGCGATCGACGCGGCGAAGACGGCGAACGGACCCGGCACAGGAGGGGCCGTCGATGCGCTCGTGACGCGGACAAGGGACGCGTTCATGAAAGCGATGGACGACGACCTGAACACGAAGGATGCGGTGTATCGCCTCCAGCAGATGACCGAGGCCGTCGGGGAAATCGTCCCCATGTCGGCGGCGGAAGGCCGCACGCTCCTCGGCGCGTACCGGGAGGCGGGGCGGATCCTCGGACTGTTCGCGGACCTCGAATGAGGCCGCCGCATCGAGCGGTCGACGCATCCCGCGCGGGCGCGCGGCGGAAGTCTTTTATCAAAGCCGCGTATGGACGCATCTCTCACTGGGGTACGATGGCGGAGTTCAAGGCGGTCATTGCGGATCCGAAGAGCGGGAAGGCGTACAAGCGGGACGTCACGGGCCACTACGCGAACGCGCTCATCGGCAAGAAGATCGGCGACGAGCTCGACGGGCTCTACCTCGGTCTTCCGGGCTACAAGCTCGCGATCACGGGAGGGAGCGACAAGGACGGCTTCCCGATGCGGTCCGACCTGCCCGGGCCCCGGCGGAAGCGGCTCCTCCTCAGCGGCGGCGTGGGGTACCACCCGGACCGCCCCGGCAAGCGCAAGAAGAAGACGGTCCGCGGGAACACGGTGAGCCCGGACATCCTGCAGCTGAACCTGCGGATCGTCCAGCGCGGTCCGAAGTCGATCGAGGACGCGTGGCAGGAGCAGGCGCGATGAAGGTCCCGGGCCAGCCGGAGGTCAACATCGGCGTCGTCGGGCACGTGGACCATGGCAAGTCGACCCTGACGGAGCGGCTCACGGGCGAGCGGACGGACCGCCACTCGGAGGAGATCAAGCGGGGCATCTCGATCCGCCTCGGCTACGCGGATATGGCGATCTACAAGTGTCCGAAGGACGACGAGCCGGCGTGCTACCAGAACACGGAGATCTGCAAGACGCACAACGTCAAGGGCGAGCTCCAGCGGATCGTGTCGTTCGTCGACTCGCCGGGCCACGAGACGCTGATGGCGACGATGCTCAGCGGCGCGGCGATCATGGACGGCGCCCTCCTCGTGATCGCGGCGAACGAGGATTGCCCGCAGCCGCAGACGAAGGAGCATCTGATGGCCCTGGGCATCATCGGCGTCGACAAGATCGTGATCGTCCAGAACAAGATCGACATCGTCGACCCGAAGCAGGCGGAGGAGAACTACCGGCAGATCCAGGCGTTCGTCAAGGGGACCGTCGCGGACGGCGCCCCGATTGTCCCGGTGAGCGCGCACCACGAGGTGAACCTGGACGTCCTCCTGATGATGATCCAGAAAGTCATCCCGACGAGGCCGCACGAGGAGGCGAAGCCCGCCAAGATGTATGTCGCGCGGTCGTTCGACGTGAACCAGCCCGGCATCCCCCCGGAGAAGATCGTCGGCGGAGTGCTCGGGGGCAGTTTGATGCAGGGCCATATGAAGGTCGGCGAGGCGATCGAGATCTCGCCCGGCCGTCAGGTGACGCTGGGCAACAAGACGGAGTGGAAGAACATCACGACGAGCATCCGGTCCTTGCACACCGGGGGCGCCGCGAGGAAGGACGTCCGCCCGGGCGGCCTCATCGCGATCGGCACGAACCTCGACCCCGTGCTCACGAAGGCCGACGGCCTCGTCGGGCGCGTCGTCGGGCCGCCCGGCAGCCTGCCGGAGATCGTGATGAAGATGTCCGTCGAGGTGAACCTGCTCGAGCGGGTCGTCGGCGTGCCGGAGGAACTGAAGGTCGAGGGCATCAAGACGTCGGAGCCGCTCATGGTGTCCGTCGGCACCGCGACGACGGTCGGCGTCGTGACGTCGGCGCGGGAGAACCGGGCCGACATGGCGCTCAAGATCCCCGTCGTCGCGGAGAACGGCCAGCGCGTCGCGGTCTCCCGTCGGATCGGCGGGAAGTGGCGGCTCATCGGCTACGGCGTCATCAAGTAGTTGGAGCGTTGCGACAGAAGGCAACGGCGGAGTGCGCGGGTTTCGTGTAAATGCACGAAACTCAGCCGATTGTGACGGGGATCATTTCGTGGTCGATACCATTGGAGGAAAGAAACCCGTCAATCTCCGCCAAGAGGTGCGGTGTCACGAACAGAACCGATTGGCCTAGATACCGCACTCCCCTTCTCTCGACGAATCCCGGGTACCGGTAGGTCTTGCCATTCGGGGTCGTCACGTCGCCGTACACGAATCGGTAGACGCGTGCGGTCGTAGCGCGATCCTTGCTGTCCACGTCCCAACTGACGACGAAACCAGATTCCCGGGACCTCTTCTTTGCTCTGCGTACCCTGGCCATCGTTGTCTTTCGAACCATCGGATCCCTTTTCGTGTAAATACACGAAACGCAGGCGGCCTCATGAACATCCCTCGGGGAGGTGACTGAAAGTGTGACTCCTGACGATGAGATTGGATTCTCCGACCAAAGTCGCTCATCCGACGATATGGCCAAGAGGGACCGCCTCCATCGCCCGCGATGCGATGCGCGTCCTCCACCGCGACCCGAAGACCGGGGAGATTAAGATCCGCGTCGAGAACGCGGACGACCTGTGGCACCTGCACAACCTGGTCCGGGAGGGCGACCTGGTCCGTGCATCGACCTACCGGCGCGAGGACGTCAAGACGGACAAGGTCCGACCGGAGCGAGGCGAGAAGGTCCGCGTCACGCTGACGATCCGCGTGGAGGGCGTCGAGTTCCAGGCGTTCTCCGACCGTCTCCGGATCACGGGCGTCATCGTCGAGGGGCCGCAGGACCTCGGCCGGCACCACACGCTGAACGTCGCCGTGGACGACGTCCTCTCGATCATCAAGACGTGGAAGGCGCACGAGTTGCAGCGGATCGAGGAGGCGGTCGCGGCGGCGCAGAAGCCGCTCGTATCGTTCCTGTCGCTCGACGACGAAGAGGCCCTGCTGGCCCACCTCCGGCAGTATGGGGTGCGGGAGCTCGCGACGATCCGCGCGCCGGCCCACGGGAAGATGTTCCCGTCCGGCGACGCCTCGTCCGTCTTCTTCCAGGAGATCCATGCGAAGCTCCGGGCCGCGGATCTCGGGGAGGCGCTCGTCGTCGTGGGGCCGGGCTTCACCCGCGACGCCTTCGTCGAGTACGTCAAGGCACGGGACCCGCCGCTCGCCTCGAAGATCCACATGCACGGCACCGCCCATGCGGGCATGCAGGGGATCCAGGAGGCCCTGCGGTCCGGCGTCGGCGCGAAGGTGTTCGGCGAGACCCGGGTCGGGTACGAGACGCAGCTGGTCGAGAAGCTCCTCGAGGCGATCGCGACGGACCGGCCGTGCGCCTACGGCGTCGCGGAGGTCGCCGAGGCGGTGGATGCCGGCGCGGTCGAGACGCTCCTCGTCAGCGATGCGGTCGTCCGCGATGCCGGGATCGAGGACCTCATGCGAGCGGTCGAATCGGCGCGCGGTGCCGTCGTCCTCGTGAGCCGCCACCACGAGGCGGGCCAGAAGCTCGAAGGCCTCGGAGGGATCGCGGCACTCCTCCGCTTCCCGATTCGGTGAGACGCGCAAAGCTGATAGCCTCATCGATCGCATCGCGGAGAGGATGGCCTTCGGGACTCAGGAATCATCCGCGCGCGGACGCGTGACGGTCCTCGGGTTCCGGCTCTTCTACGAGACGTTCGGCCAACCGGAACGGGGCACTGTCCTGTGCTTACACGGCGGCCCCGGCGTCCCGCACGGATACCTGACCTGCCTTTCGGACCTCACCGAGTTCGGCTATCGCGTCGTCTTCTACGACCAACTGGGCTGCGGGAAGTCGGACCGGCCGAAGGGGACGTCGCTCTTCACGATCGAACGAGCGGTCGAAGAGGCCGACGGGATCCGACGCGCTCTGCATCTAGGGCCGATCCATCTCTTGGGGAACAGCTACGGGGGGATGCTCGCCCTCGCGTACGCAATCAAATACTCACGAAACCTGAGGAGCCTCGTCGTCTCGAGCGGCCTGGCGAGTGTGCCTCTCGCGAACGCGGAGCTTCGGCGCCTCGTGGCGGCGATGCCGGTCGGGACTCGCCGGACGATCGAGCGGCTCGAACGGCGGGAAGCATTCCACCACCCGGACTATCAGCGGGCCGCGATGGCCTTCTATCGCCGCCATATCTGTCGTCTCCCGACCTGGCCGCGGGAGCTGAGCCGCGCAATGCGAGAGACCAGCCGGCCTGTGTATCGAACGATGTGGGGGCCGAGCGAGTTCGCGGTCCTCGGCTCGCTCCGGTATTGGGACGTCACGGACCGGCTTCCGCAGATTCGGGTGCCGACCCTGATCACGGGCGGAAAGTACGACGAGATCACGCCGCGGGTGCTCCGGGCCATCCAGGGAGGGATCCCGGGCTCACGGCTCGTGATTTTTCCGAACAGCTCCCACCTTCCCATGTGGGAAGAGCGGGAACGATACATGCAGATCGTCGGGCGATTCCTCCGTCGTCATGATGCAGCCTGAAACTTTCCCTCTCGGAGGTAAGGCCAACGTGCGTCATGCGCGTCCGCGGGATTCGCCGCGCATGATCCCCGCCGCGATCAGGTGGGCGACCCGGAGCGGTTCCGGAAGGACGCCTCGGACGGTCGTGAGTCCCACCGCCTCCCGCACCTCCGATGCGCTCGCGCCCGCGTACGTTACCCAGAGCGTTCCGTGCTTCGTGCGGATGGACTCGACGTCGTGTCGCCGGATGACGCCCAATCGTTCCTCCCAGTCGTCGAATCGACGACGCAGCGCCCGCTCCATCGCGGCGAGGTCCGGCTTCCGTCGGGTGACCGTGAGGACAGGCCGGCCGATTGACAGGTGCAGGGCGTCCACGTCGACCACGTTGAACCCGCCCACCGCGGTCCCGTCGAGGAGGACCATCGCCAGCCCGGTCCGATAGCGCGACGCCCGAATCATCGCGGCGAGGCGGTCCGTCGCGTCGTGGCCGTCGACCTCGGCGAGGGTCGTCAGCACGCCCTCGATGTACGCGGGAGCCTGTACGACGACGCCGACGATGGGAACGGTCTCATCCGAGAACCGGAACGGGGCGTCGTCGATCCCGAGGAACCGGGACTTCGATTTCATCTACATCAGCTTGAGGTGGCCCGTGACCTGATCGACGATCGGATTCGGGCCGGGCCCGATGCCCAGACACGTCACCGTGCCAGGAGGGAGCTCCGTCAGCCCGGCGTCCTCGACGAGCGCGGTCGAGAGGCTGAGCGAACGGGCCTTCGCGCGCAGCGCATGCAGATCGCGGAGCGTCCCGCCCTTGACGACGACCTTCTTCTGGCCCTCGGCGTACCATTCGGAGAACCACTTCCGATGCTTTGCCTTCGCCTCGAGGGCCGTCATGATCGCCGCGTGCGCGACCTGCACCGCCAGTTTGCCCGGCGAGAGCTCCAGGTCCGACCGCACCGCGACGACGAGCTTGTAGTTCATCTAGTACAGCTCCGCGGCCCGCTCCTCCTCGAGTTGCTTCAGTTCCGCCTCGACCTCCTTCAGCTCGGCGCGGGAGCGCTCCCGCCGTTCCTCGTAGTGCTCGCGAGCGTCCGCCGACTGCAGACGCATGCGTCGCTCCGCGTCCTTGATCGCCCGGCGCAGCGATTCGCGCCGCTCTGCGAGGCCTTGCAGCTTCAGCCGGATGCGGTGGTCCCGTTCCTCTTCCGTGAGGAGTTCCCCCGGGCCCGGCTTCGGGACGCGGGCGAGCGCCGGATGCAGCCGGGCCATCCAGGGGTACGCGCCGCGCCACCAGCCCAGGGCGAAGAAGAGCGCGGAGAGGCCGATCAGGCCGCCCGCGATGTTCGGCGCGTTGACGTCGCCGAGGTCCGTCGTCGGGTTCACGCCGAGCGAGTTCAGGAAGAACGACCAGAACACCGTGACCGCGATCGAGAGGACGATGCCCAGGGTGAGTCGGTACAGGGCATCATATTCCCGGTCCAACTCGCCGCGGCGCGGGTAGAGCGCGTTGATGAGCAGCCATCCCGGGAGGAAGAACAGGAGCACGAGGGCGCCGATCACGCGGAGCGTCGCGACGACCGCGGCGAATGCGTCCGCCAATGCCGAGCCGAGCGGCCCGAGTCTATTTGAATATTGTGCGCGTGATTGCGGCTGATTTTCGGGGAGAAAGGCTTAGGTCGGTCCGCGCATTCGTCGGGCCGCGGAGGGATCCGACGGACCGGAAACGCATCAAGACGTACGTGCGGGGCTTCGACGACATCCTCGCGAGCGGGATCCCGGAGGGATACATCGTCCTCGTGAGCGGCGCTCCGGGCACGATGAAGTCCTCGCTGGCGTTCTCGATCCTCTACCAGAACGCGCTGCAAGAGGGCCGGAAGTCCGCGTACTTCACGCTCGAGCAGTCGAAGGACATCACCCTCGAGCACATGGCGTCCCTCGGGATGGCCGACCCCAAGGCGTGGGAGCACCTGACGCTCCTCGACATGGGGAACATCCGCAAGAACCTGAACTACCTCCAGGGCCGCGGCACGTGGCTCGAGCTCTTCAAGATGTACTGCAACAACGTGATGAAGGCGTCCCGGATCTCGATCCTCGTCGTCGACTCCCTCGACGTCCTCGAGACGATGGCGAAGATGCAGGATCCCCGGGCCGACCTGTATTTCCTCTTCGAGTGGCTGCGCGACCTCGGTCCCTTGACGTTCCTGGTCTCCGAGAAGCCGGTGGACCTCGGCCCGACGTCCCATGCGCCCGCGGAGGCGTACCTCGCGGACGGCATCGTGCAGCTCGAGATGCACCCGACGTCGGACCTGTACGTGCAGCGGCGGTTGCGCGTGACGAAGATGCGGTCGACGAAGCACGATCCGGGGGCGTTCGCTCTCTCCTTCGAGGACGGCGGATTCGAGGTCACCCGCGCGGTCACGGGACCTTCGTGAAGGCCATCTCCGTCTCCCGCCGATCGGAGACGTCGCCGCGGCTGCCGTCGCGTCCGCGCGAATCGCCCCGGCAGGCCTTTATACCGGCCGGGAGGATGGCCTCGATCCTCCGGAGGGACGCCGGGTGAAGATCCTCGTGGCGGACGACGACGCCACGCTCCGGTCCGGGCTGCGCGAGCTCCTCGAGGAGGACGGCCATCAGGTCGTCGCGGCGTCGGACGGCGCCGAGGCGCTGCGGCTCATCGATCGCGAGACGTTCGATGTCGCGCTCCTGGACCTCCGCATGCCGAAGGCGTCGGGCCTCGAGGTCTTGCACCGCCTTCGCGCATCCCAGCCGGGCGCGGCCGCGGTCATGATCACCGGTGAGGGCACGATCGATGCCGCCGTCGAGGCGATGAAGGCCGGCGCGGTCGACTTCGTCGAGAAGCCGTACGAGGTCGAGACGCTCCGACGAACGCTGAGAGCGGTCGAAGAAGAGCGCTCGGCCCGACGGACCCTGAGCGGTTCCTTTCCGGGGCCGGCCGCCGGCCCGATCCTGTCCGAGGCCGCGGCACGCGGCGCCTTGTTGGCCGTCCTCGGCCCGGCCGCCACGCCGCCCTCGGGCGCGGCTCGCGTGCTTCGGATCGACGCGGAGAGCCGGCCGCCGACCGTCTTCGCGCCGCGGCAGCTGTACGCCCTCAACGTCGCGATCGAGGAACACCTCAAGGAGGCGGAACGGCCGGTCGTGTACGCCGCCGACCTGGCGATGCTCGAGACGACCCACGGCCGGGCGGACGTCCTGGCGTGGATCCGCCACGTGGGCGGGAAATGCGCCGCGAAAGGGGGGACGCTCGTGCTGGGCCGGGTCGATCCGGCACTCGCCGCCGAGGTCGCGGCGGACCTCACGGCCGACGTGCCCTCGGGCCCGCTGCAGGGCATGCTCGAGTCGCTCGCCAACCCGATCCGGCGTGCGGTCGTCGGGTACGTGTTCGCGTCGGGTCCCGTCGCATACTCCGCGATCCTGAAGAAGAGCTTCGTCGACTCGTCCTCGAAGCTTTCCTTCCACCTGTCGAAGCTCCAGACGGACGGACTGCTCACGAAGGTCGACGCCGGCCGCTACGCGGTCACGGACGCCGGCCAACGCGCGTGGCGGGTCGTCCAGGCTTTCTCCGAGCGCCGCTCGCCCGCGGTCGTGGTATCGGAACCGTGAACGACCGCGCCGGTCGACCCGCGCGAGGGGCCGCGGCGCTTGTCAAGCCGTCTCAACTGGCCGATATATAACCACGGGCCTCCATCGTTTCGAGCGAGACGGATGATGATTACGCTGCCGCCCGAGCCAAAGACGATCCCCAGGTCCATCCTCATCGTGGACGACGACGAGGGCGTGCGCGAGAACCTGGCCGAACTCTTCACGGTCGTCGGATACCGCGTGGTCACGGCGGCGAGCGCCCCGGAAGCGCTGGAGAGCCTCGTCCGCGAGCGCGTCGACCTCCTGCTGACGGACTACCGGATGCCCGGCCCGAACGGGGTCGAGTTGATCGAGGCCGCACGGCGGGCGCGGCCCGGGCTGCGGGCGGTCCTGATGACGGCCTTCGGAGACTCGTTCACCGAGATCGAGAGCGTGCGCCGCGGCGCCGTCGGATATCTCAACAAGCCCTTCGAGGCCGATGAGGTCACGAGCCTGGTCGATCGCATCCTGTCGTTGAAGGGGGACTGAGCGATGCAACCGCTTCAGGTGAGCCAGACGATCATGGACGAGTACTCCGCGCGGATCCTCCTGGGGACGTCCTCGGGCCCGGTTTCCGCAATCGAATTGAGCCGCCGGTTCGGGATCCCGATCGCCGCGTGCTATCGTCGAATCAAAGACCTGGAGCGTCTCGGCCTCATGTTCTGCGAGCGCGAGCTGCCTTCGAGGAACGGCAGAGGTCTCCAGCTGTTCCGGTCCCGACTGAAATCCGTCCGCATCTCGCTCGAAGACGGATGCCTCTCGGCCCGCGTCGAACTCGGTTCGCCCGGCCTCGTCGGGCTTCCCGAGAACGAGGTCCTGGAAGAGGTCGTGAACCTCCGCGGACCCGGCGTGCGCGGGTAAGCCTTTGTACGCTCGGGGCGATGCGGCCCCATGGTCGACGTCGACACGACGATCGCGGAGCTGCGGGAGCGGGTTCGGGCCTTCGTCCACGCGCGGGACTGGGAGTCTTTCCACACGCCGAAGGACCTCGCCATCGCCCTGTCCGTCGAGGCGTCCGAACTGGTCGAACCTTTCCTCTGGCGAGAGACTTCGGCCCGGCTGTCAGCGGAGGACCGCGCGTCGGTCGGCGAGGAACTCGCGGACGTCATCATCTACGGCCTCAGCCTCGCGAACGTGCTCGATCTCGATCTCTCCGAGGCGGTCCTCGACAAACTGCGGAAGGACGAACGGAAGTATCCCGCAAGGCGGTTCCGCGGGCGTGCGCCGTGATTCGACCCGCCTCGTCAAGCAGAGTTGCCTGCGTCCCCCGGAACGACGACCACGCGGCCGCGCCCTGGGGAGGCGCGGACTCGAGAGGACCCGCTCTGGCGTGATCTGGGAGACGCGAGTAGTCGATCCGCCGTCACGAAGCCGCGATCCAGGCAAAGCGTCCGCAACGCATCGTACGTGAACGACGCAAGCGGCTCGAGATTCACGACGTCCTCCATGTTGTAGCGAATGAGCAGCGCGAGCGCATCGTCGTCCCCCTCCTCGTACGCCCTCCAGAGGCGAACGGCATCGAAGCCGCCCAACCCGGAAGTCTCTTCGCTGCGGAGGATGCCCATCTCGCGCTCGATCGCCTTGAGGCCCCCGAAGAATCCGAGTCGGCGGAGCGGGTGCAATAGGTCCAAGTGAATCTGGTCGAGAGGCAGCCGTGGAAATGCTTTTCGCAAGAAAGGCGCGTCGAACCCGCGTCCGTTGAACGTCACGAGCAACTTCGCCCGCTCTAAGGTCTCGGGCAGGTCCTCCAGGTTGTCCGCTTGCACGAAGGTCCGCCGACGGTGGCCGTCGTAGACGCCGACGACGGTCACGGCGTCTCGCCCGAGGGAGAGACCGGTCGTCTCAATGTCGAGGAATGCGACCGCGTCGCGGAACTCCGACCATGCGCGCCAATGCTCTCTCGGCGGGAGGGTCCGGGCGAAGTAGCGGTGCCGGCCGCGCCGAAGCGCGTCCGCGGACCGAGCAAGTTCTTCCCCGATGCGCGCCGCCTGGCGCTGGGCGACGCGCGGTGGCCGCGGCGCGGATGCAAAATCATCCCAGCTTCGAATCCCGGAACGCCAGAGCCGCTCCTCCGTCCGATATCCCACGCCGGGGATGTGGACGAAGGTCTCGCGCAGCATCCGGATCGGCGACCCGCCTCCAGGAGATAGCCGTTGCGCCGAGGTAGGCGAACCGCGGAAAAGGCTTATTCGCGACGCCCGATGGCCGCGCGTGTTCGAGGTTCGGGAGCGGGATGGCCTGGCGCGCATCGGCGTCTTGGAGACGGGCCACGGCCCCGTGACGACGCCCGCCCTGCTGCCCGTCGTCAATCCGAATCGGCCCGTCATCGCGCCGAGCGACCTCGGTTCGCGGTTCGGCGCGGAGATCCTGATCACGAACGCGTACATCCTGGGCAAGAGTCCCCGACGGGAGGCGATCCTGCGGGATGGTATCCACTCCGTCCTCGAGTTCCCGCGGGCCGTCATGACGGACTCCGGCGCCTTCCAGTCCCACGTGTACGGCGACGTCGACGTCACCAACCCGGACATCGTCGGGTTCCAGAAGTCGATCGGCGCGGATTTCGGCACGATGCTCGACGTGTTCTCCGAGCCCGGACACGACCATGCGCGGGCGGAGGCGGACGTCGAGGAGACGATCCGGCGGGCAAAAGAGGCCGAGTCGCTCCGAGACGGAATGGCCCTCGTCGGTGCGGTCCAAGGAGGCCTCGTATCGGTTCCGCGATCTCGTCCGGGTCATCATCGCGTCGAAGAAGGGCTTGGACCCCTCGAAGCCGGTCCACCTGTTCGGCGCCGGCCACCCGCTCGTCTTCCCGCTCGCCATCCTCCTCGGGTGCGATCTCTTCGACTCCGCGTCGTACGCGAAGTACGCTCGGGACGGTCGCATGCTCTTCCCGGACGGCACCCGACGCGCATCCGAGGTCCGGGAGAGCGGCTGCCTGTGTCCCGTGTGCACCGCCCACGGGATCGGGGAGATGGCGCAGAGCGAGGCGCTCCTCGCGGAGCACAACCTGCACGTGTGCTTCGGCGCGATCCGGGAGGCCCGCCGCGCGATCGCCGCCGGGGATCTGTGGGAGCTCGCCGAGCGACGCGCCCGGAGCCATCCCGCGCTCCTCGACGCGCTGCGCGAACTCCGCCGCCACAACGATTTCCTGGAGGCGTTCGAGCCGACCTCGCGCCGCGGCGCTCTATACTACGTAGGAACCGAGACCGCGCATCGGCCGATCTTGCACCGGTTCCGCCGGCGGCTCGCGGAGCGGTACGCCGGCCCGTCGGCGAAGGGGCTCCTCGTCCTCCCGGAGGGGCCTCGCCCGTTCGCGGAGCGAAACGCCCGGCTCGTCGCGCGGGTCCTCGAGCACGCGGACGTGCACGTCGTCGTGAAGTCGGTCTGGGGTCCCGTGCCCCTCGAGCTGGACCACGTGTGGCCGATGTCCCAGTGCGTCGTGCCGGAGTCGCTCGAGGTCGAGGCCCTCGAGGCCGCGGAGGTGTTCTTCCGCGAATGGGCCGCGGGGGCCGGCTATCCGTTCGGGATGCTCTGGGAGGGGGACGAGACCCTCGAGGCGATCGTCGCGCGGGCCCCGGGGGCGCGTGCGGTCGACTGGAATGCGTTTCGGGTCCGCGCCACCGCCGATTTCCAATTCGGGCGGGGCGCCGCCGACGCGTTGCTCGCCGGGACCGTCTCCTACGTCGTCTCGAAGAACACAGGGAAGGTCCGCAACGTCCTCGTCGATGGCGACCACGTCCTCTCGCTCCGCGCAGAGGACGGCCTGTTCACACTCAAGGCGGCCGGGGCGCTGCGGCTGCGAAAGGCCTTCGACCCCCCCGCCCTCCGGATTGTCGTCGATCCGGACGCGGTCCCGTTCGTCCGGGAGGGCAGGAACGTCTTCGCGAAGTTCGTCCGCGACGCGGACCCGGAGCTGCGGCCGGGGGACGAGGCGCTCGTCGTCACCCGCGACGACGATCTGTGCGCGGTCGGCCAGACGACGATGAATCGCCAGGAGATGCTCGCCTTCAAGCGCGGCGTCGCCGCCCGCGTGCGCGAGGGCGTGCCGCCCGCACCGTCCTCTCCGCGACGCTGATGCAAGCGAGGTAGTCGTCGAGGGTGTGCAGCAGGCTCCTCGCGCTCTCCGCGCTCGCGTCCGCCGCGATCGTCCGGCCGCGTCGCGTCGTGCGGATGTACCCGTCGTCGTCGAGGGAGACGGACGTAGCGACCGCCTCCGCGGCCCTGGGGTCGTCGAACGTCAGGGTGATGCGCGCCCGCGCCTTCATCGGATAGCCCCGGGCAGATTCGAACTGCCGTCGCGGGTTCCAAAGACCCGAATGCTTGACCGCTACACCACGG
>VBMM01000275.1 GCA_005878415.1 Methanobacteriota archaeon | reverse complement strand
CGAAGAAACGGGCGGCCTGAGCGATTGCCTCGGAGATCGCTCCCATTCCACCGAGGGCCCAGCCCCAAGCCCCCTTCACCCCGTTGATGTCCCCGAGCGTATGGTGGCCCAAGACGAAGGAGGTCCCCGGAGTCCGAGGGCCCGCCATGGTGCCGGCGACCGCGCTGGTCGCGAAGGACGCCTTCACCTCGTCCGACTCGAAGAAGTCATCGAGCAGGTCCGCAATCGACATCAGCATGACCCGGCGCAGGAAGTCCTCGGCCTCCGGCGTTTGGATGAGACCCGCCAGATCCGCGAGCGACACGGGAGGCGCGAGGAGAGTCGGTTCGACCATTTCCGCGAACTCCTCCCAGAAACGCTCGTACTTCGGCCATGCGAGTGCGTCCGCCTTG
>VBMM01000274.1 GCA_005878415.1 Methanobacteriota archaeon | reverse complement strand
CGACACCCGGAATCCGGGATGGATCTCCTCCGTGACGCAGGCGCCTCCGACGATCGGTCGACGCTCGAGCACGAGGACTTTGAGACCCGCCTTCGCGAGGTACGCGGCGGCAACGAGCCCATTGTGGCCACCGCCGACGATGATCGCGTCCCGCTCGATCATATGGGGACGGTATCCGGGGGCCCTCTAAAGGGATTGCTCCCCCGTCACGCTTTCTTCCGCGCCGGCTCGAAGAATGGCCGCTCCACGACCGTAGCAGGCGCGCGATGGCGCTCCCACTCGACGGACACTTCGATCTCGACTCGGGTCCCGATCTCCGAGTAAGGCGCCGCAACCGTGGCGATCGCGATGTACTTCTTCAGCAGCGGGGACCAGCACCCGCTCGTGGCCCAACCGACCTGGCGGTATCCGGAGTAGAGGGGGACTTTGTCCCGCCACGGCTCCGATGGAGGCTGAGGCGGGAGCCCCATGTCCCAGTAGTACTTCTCGATGGATCCCCAGTCGATCTGAAGGCCCACCGTGCGCCGGGCCGGTCCGCGCGCTTTCTCCTCGACCAGCGCCTTCTTCCCGATGAACGGCCCTTTGTCGAGCGCCAAGGTCCAGTCGAGGCTCAACTCGAAGGGCGAGTACCGTTGCGCGTCGATGATCGCCTTTCGAGAAGGCTCGTATTCGACTTCTGCGAGGATGAGACCCGCCTCGATCCGGGCGACGTCCAGTGCGAGCATCCCGGCGGGCGTGATGTCGTGGCCGCTTCCCTTCTCCATGAGCGCATCCCAAAGCGCTTCGGCCTTTTCCCGGTCGACCCAGACCTCATAGCCCAGGTCCCCCGTGTAACCGGTTCGGGAGATCATGACGGGGATCCCCGCGAACCTCGTGTTCACGAACCGGAAGTACCGCAGCTTCTCGACCGCGCCGTCCGCGCCCTCCCGAAGGATGGCCCGGGACGAGGGCCCCTGGAGGGCGAGCGCACCGATTTCCTCCGAGACATCCTCGACCTCGACGTCGAGGCCCATCCCGGCATCCTGAAACCATTTGAGGTTCGGCTCTGCGGCGGTCATGCGAAACGATCCGTCGCCGAGATTCCATAGCGTGCCATCGTCGACGGTCTTCCCGCGCTCGTCGCACCACGGCGTGTAGTAGATCTGTCCCTTCGACAGCTTCGCCGCGTCGCGCGTCACGACCTTGTTGACGAGGTGCAGGGCGTCCTTCCCGCTGATCCGATATTTGTACAGAGGCGACACGTCCAAGAGTCCGGCCGAGTGTCGAATCGCGTAGTACTCCATCTCCGGGACGAGGGAGTACGACGAGGCCGCGAGGTATCCGGCCCACCCGCGCCACTCCCAGCTATCGCACAGCGCCGAGGTCCTAGAATGAAACGGCGATCCGCGTCGCATCGGTCGCGCCTCCGAGCCCGGGGCGGACCGGCGACAAACGATTTAACCCCTCTCCCGTTACCTCGCGCACCCCAGCCCGTCCCCTCGCAATCGGGCATGCGTTGCGCGGACACGGAGGTCGTCGGGTGGCGCAGCAGTACGATGCAATCGTGATTGGCGGAGGCCACAACGGCCTCGTGACGGCCGCGTATCTCGCGCGAGCCGGCAAGCGGGTGCTCGTGCTCGAGCGCCGCTACATCCTCGGCGGAGCCGCCGTGACGGAAGAGGTCTACCCCGGGTTCAAGTTCACCGTCTGCTCGTACGTCTGCAGCCTCTTGCGTCCGCAGATCATCCGGGACCTCGACCTGCCGTCCCACGGCTTCGAGGTCATCCCGCAGGAATCGAGCTTCTCGCCCCTCCCCGACGGACGCTACCTCTTCTACCGCGGGGACGAGGAGGACACCTTCCAAGCGGTCGCAAAATTCTCCCGTCGCGACGCGGAGGCGATGCCGCGCTTCGGCCGCGTCATGGCGCGCATGGCGAAGTTCATCGCGCCGACGCTGACGATGACCCCGCCGGACATCGGGTCGCTCCATCCCTCCGAGCTGCGGAGACTCCTCGCCCTCAACAAGCAGGCGAAAGCCCTCACCGAGGACGAACTGTACACGTTCGCGAGGCTCATGACGACGAGCGCGGCCGACTATCTCGACGAGTGGTTCGAGACGGACGTCGTGAAGGCGGGCCTCTGCTCCAGCGGGATCATCGGGACGTTGCTCGGGCCGCGGTCTCCCGGGACGGCGTATGTCCTCATGCACCACTACATGGGCGAGATCGACGGCGCGTACCGCTCCTGGGGATACGTCCGAGGCGGCATGGGGATGGTGAGCGAGTCGATCGCTCGCGCCGCGCGGGGCTTCGGGGCGGAGATCCGCGTGAACGCGGACGTGCAACGGATCCTCGTGCGAGACGGACGGGCGGTGGGCGTCGAGCTCGCCGGCGGCGAGAAGATCTATGCGCGGGTCATCGCATCGAGCGCCGACCCCAA
>VBMM01000061.1:2875-14851 GCA_005878415.1 Methanobacteriota archaeon | reverse complement strand
CCATCGATCGTCGCGAGTACCATGTCGCGCCAACGCCACGCGGGCCTTCCCTCGAACGCCGGCTCCGAGCGCCACGACGCCGCCTCGAGAAGGGCCTGCCTCTGGCCTCGGCTTGCTTCGTCGGCCTCGGACGCCACCAGAAATCGCATCCGGCGCGGGAACGGTCTCCGCCGCCATCTCGTTTCGCCCGCTTGTCGCACAAGCTTTATCTGGCGTGCCCTGGTACGCGACGTGAGCCCATGGTGACCGTCGCCTTCATCGCCTCCATCCAAGGGTACCAGGAGGAACGGATCCGGGAGATCGCGGACCGCTTGCGGTCCGACCATCCCGAGTGGACGGTCCAGGTGCTCCCGCCGGACGCGACCACGCCGCTCTTGGCGAAGTACAAGCTGAAATTCGGGCCCGCGATCCTCGTGAACGACCGGATCGAGTTCGTCGGGATCCCGAGGTACCGGATGCTTGTCGAGCGCGTCGCCATGGTCGCCGCAGGCCGGATTTCTCCGAGGACCGCCGCCCCGTCGCCGCCCGCGGCCCCGGCGAAGCCCGCCTCGAAGCCCGCGGTGCCCGCGAGCCCGCCACCTGCGCCGCCCGCGTCGGAGTGAGTGCGTACCACCACGTCCGGTGCGGAATGCCTCCACCCGCCGCGGGTCGCATCGGACTTCCACAGGCGCAACCTTCCCTTCTCGAAAACTATATGAAATTAGCAACGCATCATTTCCTTCGGGTTGAAACGAGAGGGACCGCGAATCGCTGGGCGGTCCGAGAGGAAGGAGCGGAATTCCCCCATGAGCATCGAGGACGAGTTCGAAGAGACGCGCCGTGCGATTCACCGCATGCTCAAGGACGCGTTCGAAGGGAAGCTCGGGGTGTTCCGAGAGCCGTTCATCTACGGTTTCACGACGCGGACGCGGGAATCGCGGCTCGAGGCGCCTCGGCCGGCGCTCGAGGGCGGAGAGATCAAGACGCGGGATCCCCTCGTCGACGTCATCCTGACCGAGTCGGCGATCTTCCTCACCGCCGAGATGCCCGGGGTCTCGCGCGACGAGGTTCGGGTCGGGCTCGACGAGGGGAAGCTCGTCCTCCAGGGCGAAGGGGACCGGCCGTACTTCACGAAGGTCGACCTCCCGGCGGACGCGGACCGCGACACCCTGAAGTACACGTTCACCAATGGCGTCCTCGACGTCGTGATCGCCCGGAAGCGCACCCTGGCGTGAGGGCGGTCCGAGCGTCCGGGCTCGGGTGAGCCGATTCCCTCCGCGGAGAAGATCAACCGCAAGCTGAAGCGCCTGCGGCGCATCGAGGCCGGGTACCGTGCCGACATCCGACGTGCGCACGACGCGCTGAAGTTCGGCACGGCGAACCGGACGAAGGCCGAGAAACGATACGAGCGGGTCCGACACAAACTCGAGGCGCGGATCGAGAAGCTCCAGCCGAAGATCCGCGACCTGACGAATCTCCGGGCGGAGATGCGGTCGTAGGCGCCGCGAAGGATAAGAGCGCGGGAGACGTTTCGGAGCCATGGCGGACGCGGACCCGCACGCCGTCCTCGAAGAGACCGCGCAGGCGATCCGGACGTGCACCCGCTGCCGTCTCCATGCGGGGCGCACCCACGCGGTCCCGGGCGACGGGCCGTTCGATTCCGACATCGTGATGGTGGGCGAGGCACCCGGGAAGGAGGAGGATGCGTCCGGCCGGCCGTTCGTCGGCGCCGCCGGCAAGATCCTCGACAGGGCCTTGGACGCCGCGCGCCTCCCCCGCGGATCCGTCTTCATCACGAACGTTGTGAAGTGCCGACCTCCGGGCAACCGCTCTCCCCGCGCGGACGAGATCGAGGCGTGCCGGCCGTATCTGTTGACGCAGATCGCCGCGATCCGGCCGAAGGCCGTCGTGACGTTGGGTTCGACGGCGCTCCACGCGGTCCTCGGCGCGGCGCCCGAGCTGAAGGACGCTCGGACCAGACGCCTCGCTGTCGACGATGTGTCCGTCGTGTCGACGTACCACCCCGCGGCGGTCTTGTACAATCGCGGTCTCGAGAGGACGATTCGGGGAGACCTTGGGAAGGTCGCAAGGGCCGTGCGGTCGGAGGCCCCGCGGATCCGGAGCGAGGGGCCCCGGGAGGGAGTGCCGACGAATCCGCTCCGCTCGAGCGGGGCGGTGATCGTGAATCCGGAGGGTCGGACCTTGCTCCTGTGCCTCGCGCACGAGGGGACCTGGGGCCTCCCGAAGGGGACCGTCGAGCCGGGCGAGACCCTGGAACAGACCGCCCTCCGGGAGGTGCACGAGGAGACCGGCCTGAAGGTGCGCTTGATCCGACCGCTGCGCGAGGTCTCCTACTCCTTCTACTGGCCTCCCGCCGGCGTGAATTACCACAAGACGGTCGCGTACTTCCTCGCGGAGCCGGTGGGCGGCGAGGTGCGACCGGAGCCGGGGTTCGAGGAGGCCCGATGGGTCACCCACGAGGAGGCGCTCCGGCTCCTCCGATGGCCGAACGACCGGGACGTCGTCTCGAGGGCCTTCGAGGCGCGGCGCCGAACCGCGGCTAGGCGAAGAACGCGCGGACGCGGTCGAGGGTCCAGGCGTTCAGCACGTCGTCCGCGGTGAGCCACGCGCGGCGGGCCGTGCCGACCCCGAACCGCATCCAGTCCAGGTTCCCGCTCGCGTGGCTGTCCGTGTCCACGCTGATCGTGCAACCCGAGTTCTTCGCGGCGCGCGCTTGCGTCGCGCTCAGGTCCATCCGCCTCGGGTCCGCGTCGATCTCGACGGCGGTCCCCGCATGTGCGCACGCCTTGTACACCTCATCGAGATCGAGCTCGATCGGTCCGCGCCAGCCGATCTGGCGCGTCGTGGGGTGGCCGAGGAGGTCGACGTGCGGGTTTTGCACCGCGGCGACGAGCCGGGCCGTCTGCTCCTTCCGCGGAAGGGTGAACCTCGAGTGGACGGACGCGATGACGTAGTCGAGTTCCTTCAGCACCCCGTCCGGGTAGTCCATCTCCCCGGAATCGAGGATGTCGCACTCCGTGCCGAGCAGGACGGTGAAGCCCTTCGCGCCGCGGTTCAGGGAGCGGACGCGATCCCGCCGCGCGAGGGCCTGCTCCGCCGTCATGCCGCGGGCGACGGTCGCCGAGACCGAGTGGTCCGAGATCCCCACGTACGCGTAGCCGCGTCGCCGGGCCGCCTCGACCATCGCCTCGAGCGGTTCCGTCCCGTCCGTGGCGTTCGTGTGGACGTGGAAGTCGCCCCGGATGTCCGTCGGCTCGATCAACGTCGGAAGTCGTCCCGAGGCCGCGAGGTCGACCTCTCCCTGGTCCTCCCGCATCTCCGGAGGGATCCAGGCGAGATCCAGGGCCGAGTACATGCTCTCCTCCGTGTCCCCCGCGATCCTCGTCTCATCGCGGAACACCCCGTATTCGTTCATCTTCAGGCCGCGTCGTTCCGCCATCGTCCGGACGCGGATGTTGTGGTCCTTCGAACCGGTGAAGTACTGCAACCCCGCGCCCCAGCTCGCCGGATCGAGGATGCGCAGGTCGACCTGGATCGTCCGCGGCGAGCCCTCGTAGTCGGTGTAGGCGAGGCGCACGACGACCTTCGTCTCTCCGGAAGCCAGCGTCTCGACAACGCCGGGCATGCGCACGAACGCCGCGCCCGCGGCCCCCCGGTCTTTCGCGACCGCGAGGATGTCGATGTCGCCCACCGTCTCGCGCATCCGTCGGAACGATCCGGCCGCCTCAATCCGTTCGACTGTCTTGGTCGCGTGCATGTGCGCGACGATCGAGCCGACGACGCGCGCCGCGTCGACCAGGAAGGCGCGGGCCTGTCCCTCCTTCGCGAGCTCGACCGCCCGCAGGAGGTTCTCCTCGGTTTTCTCGCCAAACCCCTTGACCCGTTGCAGGAGATGCCTCTGCGCCGCGGTCCGCAGGCCGTCGAGGTCTGTGATCCCGAGCTGCTGCCAGAGGATCTTCACCTTCTTCGGGCCGAGCCCGCGGACCTTCAGGAGGTCCAGGACGCCCGGCGGGAACTTCGCCCGCAGCTCGTCGTGGTACGCGATCCGGCCGGTCGTCACGTACTCCGCGATCTTCTCCGCGAGGGCGGCGCCGATGCCGGGGATCTGGTCGACCCGTCCCTGGCGAACGAGTTCCTCGACGTCGTCGGCGAGGGACTCGAGCTGCCGTGCGGCCCGCTGGTACGAGAGGATGCGAAACGTCTCCTCTCCAAGGATGTCGAGCATGTCGGCGATCTCGTTGAATCGCGCGGCGATCTCCTCGTTCTTCATGTCGCGGCGCGATGTCCCACGGCCGTCTTTATGGTTTCCCGCGCGCTTCGTGCGCCGCGTGATCTGGACGGGCACGTGCGGGTTTGGGCGCCGCCACGCGGATGTGCTGGGGGACCTCGACGCGGTCGAGATCCAGGAGACGTTCTACCGGCCGGTATCGGCGCAGCGCGCGGCGAAATGGCGGTCCTCCGCGCCACCGGAATTTCGCTTCTGTGTGAAAGCCTCGCAGTTCATCACGCACGACGCATCCTCTCCCACGTACCGCCGCGCCGGACGGACGATTCCCCCCGAGGAGCGTGCCGCGTACGGCGGGTTCCGTGACACGGCGCCCGTCCGCGAGGGATGGGAGGCGACCCGGGCCGTGGCCGACGGCCTCCGGGCCAGCGTCATCGTCTTCCAGACTCCCGCCTCCTTCGGTCCATCGGAGGCGAACCGGACTGCCCTGTATCGGTTCTTCGAGTCGATCCGGACGAACGCGACGAAGGCCGTCGAACTGCGCGGCCCTTGGGCGACCCACATCGTGGAACGGATCTGCGAGGACCTCGGCTTGGTCCATGCGGTGGACCCGTTCGACCGGGAGCCGGCGACGTACGGCCTCGCATACTTCCGTTTGCACGGGAGCCCGCCCGGGCCGTCGATGTATCGGTACACGTACACGGAGGAGGACCTCTCCCGCCTGCGCTCCATGTCCACGGAGTACGATGATGCGTACGCGATGTTCAACAATGTCTCCATGCAGGCGGATGCGCGGCGCTTCGAACGGATCGTTCGCGGCGCCGCCCCCTCCGAATCTGCGGTTCGTCCCTGACACCAGGAGGGAAACCTATGTATAGCCGGCCTCTCTGTTTCCGCCGAACCCTCGCATGCCCCCCGCCGGTCGCATCCCCCGTGAGGTCGTCGCGTTCTTCGAGTCGGGCGGCGGCCACTCGCTGATCGTGAAAGGACCGGCCGGGACCGGCAAGACGACGTTCGCCTTGCAACTCACGGAGGAGATCGGGGACGTCGCGGCGTCTCACTACCTCAGCTCCCGCGTCTCCGACGAATCCCTATACAACCAGTTCACTTGGCTCAAGGACCGCGTCAAGCCCGCCGGCCTCCAGACGGGTCCGAAGGGCCCGCGGCAGACGAAGGTCGTCCGCGACGCGTTGAACCAGCTCGAAGGCAAGCTCGAGGAGGGCAAGGAGGGCGACGAGGAGGAGCCAGAGCCCGTCGGCTCGGGCGAGGTCAAGGGGAACATCCTCGAGGTCACGCTCGGCTTCGATCTCCCGGAACTCGAGGCAGCGTACGACTTCGTCGACGAGCGTCTGCCGAAGCGGTCGCTCGTCCTGATCGACTCGATTGACGCGCTCGCCGAGCATTACGGCATCCCAGCCGCACGCCTGATCACGGTCCTGCAGAGGGACCTCGTCGAGGGCAGCAAGCAGAACGTGCTGTACGTCCTCGAGAGCAGCGGGGAGACGCGCCTCGACTACCTGGGCGACGGCGTCGTGAGCCTCGTCTCGTCGGAATACGAAGGCCGCCGCCTCCGCGTTCTCACGATCGAGAAGATGCGGGGCCAGCAGATCCAGCAGCACCGCTACCTGTACACCCTCGACGGCGGTCGGCTCACGGCCTTCGACATCCACGAGGAGGCACGACCCGCGAAGCCGCAGATCTGGAAGCCGATCAGGGACCTCTCGAAGGACGCCGCGAGCTGGGGACTCGAACCGCTCGACCGGTTGACGGGGGGCCTGATCCGCGGTCGGGCGGTTGCCTTCGAGATCTCCAACGCCGTGCCCCTGGAACACGTGGACTTCCTCCGGACGGCGATCATCTGCAACTTCGTAGTCCAGGGCCGAGGCGTCGCCCACGTCCCGCCGCGGAAAGGGACCGGGGAGTTCCTGCGAGAGCAGGTCGTCCCGCATCTCCCGGCGGGGGCGTTCGACACGCACGTGCGGGTCTTCGAGGCCGCGACCCTGGGGTCGGCGGACGTCTCCCGGACGGTCCTCCACATGGAAGGGACGAACGTGGACTCCGACCTGAAGTGGTCGAACGTGGAGTTCCAGCTCCCGAAGTCGGAACGGCCCTTCTTGGCCTTCATGTCCTTCGACACCCTCGAGTCCGTGTACTCCGAGAAGGTGCTCGAAGAGATGTCCGGCGTCTTCGGATCGATCCGGCGTGGGAAGGACGCGTTCGTCGGGTTCACGACGCCGCAGAGCGCGTCCGCGGCGAAACTGGAGAACCTCGCCCGGGTCGTCCTCCACCTCGAGACGATCAACGGCTCCGTGGTCCTGTACGGCTCGAAACCCTACACGGGGCTCTTCAACCTGTCCTGGGATTTGTCGGCCGGCGTCCCGAAGGCGGTTCTGCGGCCGATTGTGTGAGCCGATCGGACACGTCGCAGGCTCACGATGGCGGCCGGCCTCCGGTGGTCCGCGAGTATCAAATCCGAGAACCGGATAGATAGCTGAATTAATACGCATGGGTGAATGACGAGCAATGCGAGAAAAGGACGTCTCGCGCTTGCTCACGGACGAGTACGCAGAGCGGATTCTCGTCGCGACGCAGACCGTCTCTCGGTCCGTGCAAGAGATTAGCGACAAGTACGACATCCCGATCGCTGCATGCTACCGCAAGATTCACGAGCTCGAGCAGGCCGGGTTCCTGAATGTCGCGGAGATCGTCACGACCCCGAAGGGGAAGACGATGAAGCTGTACCGCTCCCTCCTGAAGTCCGCGCAGCTCGTGTACCAGGACGGGATCTTCAAGGTCAAGTTCGAGTTCGACGGGGAGAAGGACATCAGCGGAAAGTGGATCGAGCTGAACGCGGCCCTCGACACGTGAGCGCGCGCACGCGCCCGCGTTTGTGGCGTTTTGATAATCAAGGAGGCAAACGAGTTTTTTGTTTGATAATCAAGCGCGATAGCTTAAATATCCCAAAAAATCATCGACCGCGCACAAGCAAGAGGGGTTGGAACCGTGGAGGATAACACCACTCCGCTGAACAACGACGCCGAATTCCAAGGGACCTCGAAGCTTCTCTCCCCCCTCGAGGCATCCCAGCTCCTGACCGACGAATACAGCGCGAAGATCCTCCTCGCGACGTACAAGCGGAAGATCAGCGCCCAGGAGATCAGCCAGCGGTACGGCATCCCGATCGCAGCGTGCTACCGCAAGATCCGAATTCTGGAAGAAGTCGGGCTCATCCAGTGCGTCGAGCGAATCCTGACGCAGAAGGGCAAGCGGAAGAACCTCTACACCTCGTGCCTGCGCAACGCGTACATCTTCTTCGAGAACGGCAAGCTCCGCGCGCGGTTCCAGCTCGCGACCGGTCAAGTCAAGGATTTCGGCGGTGACTGGAACGGCCTCGACATGCTGAAGCAGTAGCCTCGCCGTCTCGATCCCTCTGTCCCATCCCTTCTTTTTCTCCTGTCATCAACGAGAGCACGCAAGCGCCGGCGCCGTGCGATTCGTTATCACGTATCGCAGCGGAGAACCACGTCATCGCGTTTCATTATGTTTCGGCGGTGTTCGTACTCTGGGAAACCGTGAAAATTCAGTTCCACAAAATCTTGTCCGAAGGTCGCAGCGTCCGATACGACCCGGACCCGGATCGCGGCGTTCTCCACTTGAGCGTGATCGTGACCGAGGACGAGGCCCGCCGCAGCCGCTCGAAGCGTTCTACGTAGGCCGCGGCCAATCTCTCCATAGGAATCGTCTTCTCGTTTGTCCATCGACCTCTTGGTGTCTCGAACTCCGAGTTTCGCGTTGGGCGCTCCGAGCCGACGCACCGCGTCTCGCGCGCTGAGAATTTTATAGGTCGAGTCCATTCGGATGTCGATGGCCCTCGGGACCGAGGCGATCTACCAGCAGCTCACGATCTTGCTCGTCCTCGCAACGCTGAGCCACCTGACGATCAAGCGGTTCCACCAGCCCACGATCGTAGGCGAGATCGCACTCGGCATCCTGATCGGACCGAGCGTCCTCGGCTTCTATTTCAATCTCTATCCGTTCGATCAGTCGCTCGTGGCGAGCTTCGCGGGGCTCGGCGCGATCTTCCTGCTCTTCCTGATTGGATTGGAGAGCGACTTCCGAGCCATCTACACGACGAAGAACGTCCTCGTGGCGGCCGGCGGCGTCGCGTTGCCGTTCGTCCTCGGGTTCGTGACGGCGTACCTGCTCGTCCCGTCGAACGCGGTGGGGACCAGCGGCACCCAGTTCACGATGGCGATCTTCATGGGTGCGACGTTGACCGCAACGAGCACTGCGATCGCCGCGTCGGTCCTCTTGGACCTCGGCCTCATGAGGGAACCGGTGGCCCAGACGATCATGGGAGCCGCCGTGGTCGACGACATCCTGAGCCTCGTCGTCCTGTCGCTCGTCGTCGGCGCGAGCCGCGGTGAGGTCGACCCGCTCTCGATCGGCCTCCTGGTGCTCGCGGCGCTCGCCTTCATCGGAGTCGGGATGGCGGTGGGGATCGTCTTCTTCCGGCGGGTCGTCGTGCGCATCCAGGTCGAAGGGATGAAACTCGGTCTCAAGCACGGCGGATTCATCATCGCGATGGCGGTCACGTTCCTCTACGCCTTCGTCGCGGAGATCGTCGGCCTCTCCGCGGTCGTCGGCGCATTCCTCGCCGGGACGCTGTTCGCCAGCACGCCGCTCCGCGAGGACTTCACGGAGGGCGCCGGATATCTCGGCGCGATTTTCACGCCGATCTTCTTCATCTCGCTCGGGCTCCGGGTGAATCTTCCGTTGGCCCTCGGGGACGTCGCCCTCCTCGTCTTCGGGGCCGTCCTCACGGTCGTCGCGATCCTCTCGAAGGTCGTCGGCTGCGGCATCCCCGCCCGGTTGACGAAGATGACCCGCCACGAGGCGCTCGCGGTCGGATGGGGCATGACGCCTCGGGGGGAGGTTGGCCTGATCGTCGCGCTAGCCGCCCTCAGCGCGAGCGTGATCAAGGAGTCGCTGTTCTCCGTGCTCGTCGTCGTGATGATCCTCGTCTCGGTGCTCCCGGCCCCGCTCTTCAAGAGGGCCCTGGCCGGCGTCGACGACGAGCGGCGCCGCGCGAGGGCCGAGGCGGCCGCGGACCCCCGCTAGGTCCTCTCGACGAGCTTCCCGCCGACCACGTCGACTTTCATCAGCGTCTTGATCCGCAAGCCAAGCTCTTTCTCCATGCGGGTCCTCTCCCTGGTCTTCTCGAAGACGATCAGGATGTCCACGACCTCCGCGCCGATCGTCCGGAGCGCCTTGACGATCGAAAGGAGCGTGCCGCCCGTCGAGATGACGTCGTCGACGAAGACGACCCGGTCCCCCGGGTGCACGTTGTTGATGAACATGTCCGTCTTCGAGTATCCCGTCGTCTGCTTCAGGGAGACTTCGCCGGGAAGCCCGTACCGCCGCTTCCGAACGAAGACGTACGGCTTGCGGACGCGGAGCGCGACGCCCGAGGCGAGCGGGAAGCCCATCGACTCCGCCGTGACGATCTTGTCGCAGCGCGACCAGTCGGCGATCCGCGCGAGTTCGGTCAGGACCTCGTCGAGCACCTCGGGCCGTCCGAGCGGGATGCCGTCCGTGATCGGATGGACGAAATACTCATACTCGCCAAAGCGGACCACGGGGCACTCGGCGAGGCTCGCCCGGAGTCGCTCGAGGGCCATCGTCACGCCCTCGACACGAGATCCCGCGCGACCGCCGCCGCCTTCTCGAGGATCTCCGCCTCGCCCTTCACCCGGCGTCCCCGCATCAGGACCTGGCCGTCGCAGATCAGCGTGTCGACGATGTTCCCGTGCGCCGAATAGACCCAGTTGCTGACGTCGTCGTGGCGGGGAGTGAACTCGGCCCGCCTCGGGTCGATCAAGATGAGGTCCGCGAGGCGACCGACGCCGATGATCCCCGCATCGACCCCGAGCGCCCGCGCGCCGCCGAGCGTCGCGAGTTCGAACGCCTCGCGCGCGGGCAGGACTTTCGGATCGCCGTGGGCGTGCTTCTGCAGCAGGGCCGCGACCTTCATCGTCTCGAACATGTCCAGGTTGTTGTTGCTCGCGGCGCCGTCCGTGCCGAGCCCCATCACGAGGCCCATCTCCTTCATCGCGACGTAGGCCATAGCCTGGCCGGTCGCAAGCTTCATGTTCGAGACGGGACAGTGGGCGACCATTGTGCCGGTGTGCGCGAGGACCTCGATCTCGCCCGCGTCGAGCCAGCATCCGTGGGCCGCGATCACGTCCTTCGCGAGGAAGCCGATCGAGTCGAGGTACCTGGCGGGCCGCATCCCGTTCTCCACGAGGCAGTCGTCGACCTCTCGCTTCGTCTCCGAGAGGTGGATGTGGATCAGGGAGCCGGTCTTGTCCGCGAGCTCTCGGATCCGCAGGAGGGAATCCTTCGAGACCGTGTAGATCGCATGGGGTCCGAGGACGCCGTTGATGCGGTCGGTCCGGAGGGACTCGATCTTGCGGTTCGCCTCGTCCGCGGCCCGGAGCTGCTTCGCCGCGCGCTCCGGATCGTTGAGGTCCACGATCCCTTCCGCAAGGAACGCGCGGAGGCCCATCTCCTTCGCGGCCTTCGCCGCCTGGTCCTCGTGGAAGTACATGTCGTTGAACGTCGTCGTGCCGCTCTTGATCATCTCGAGGCAGGCCAGCTTCGTCCCCCAGTAGACGTCGTCCGGCGTGAGCCGCGCCTCCGCGGGCCAGATCCGCGTCTCGAGCCACGTTGATAGGTCCATGTCGTCCCCGTAGCCGCGGAACAGGCTCATGGCCGCGTGCGTGTGCAGGTTCACGAGCCCGGGGAGCGCGATGCGCCCCTTGCCGTCGAGGACGGTGTCGGCCTCCCGTCTCTTTCCGATCTCCGCGATTCGGTTGCCTTCGATGTAGATCTGGGTGACGTCGCCCTCGAGCTGCACGTCCTTGATCAGGATGCTCATCCGATGTGCCCCAGCGCATGCACGACGATCGACCGCGTCAGGTCCGCGTTCGCCCGCTGCGTCTCCCGGATCGCCTCGAACGTCAGCGGCTCGTCCACGATTCCGTTCGCGAAGTTATCGACGGTGCACAGGGCGGCATACGGGATCCCGAGTTCGCTCGCGAGCGTGGCCTCGGAGGCCATCGTCATCCCGACGACGTCGCCGATCGTCCTGAAGTACGCGACCTCCGCGCGCGTCTCGAGGCGCGGGCCCGTCGTCTGCACGTACACGCCTTGCCCGCGGACCGTGGCCTTGGCGTCCTGGGCCCCTGTGACGAGCGCCTTACGCAATCCGTCGTCGAGGGACGGCGTCGAGTGCACCACCCGCTCGTCGAAGTACGTCGGGATGTCCCAGTAGGAGACGAAGTCGTCAGGCACCACGAACGTCCCCGGCCGGATCGTCTTCTTCAGCGAGCCGGTGGACGAGGTCCCGAGGATGTGCGTCACCCCGAGCTCCTTGAGCGCCCACACGTTCGCCCGGTGATTCAGCTTGTGCGGCGGGATGCGGTGATCCTTCCCGTGGCGCGGGAGGAACGCGACCGTCCGCTCGCCATGCTTGCCGATGCGGGGCGGATCGCTCGGCGCACCGTGGGGCGTCACCAGGAACCGCGCCTGCTCGTCCTCGAGATCGAACGCGTCTCCGAGCGCAGAGCCTCCAATGATCCCCACGAGGGGCGACGCCATGGAAGCCGACGAGAAGCCGTCGGCCGATAAACCTTCCGGGCCGACGCCGGAAGGTGGGCGACGCACCGGAGGCCCCTGGAGCCGTTCGG
>VBMM01000061.1:0-2726 GCA_005878415.1 Methanobacteriota archaeon | reverse complement strand
GGACCTCGAAGAGGGTCGCGCCTACCTCGTCAAGGAACGCAAGCCGGAGAAAGGCCTGGGGTACTTCCATCAGGCGATCGACGCCGGGTGGCGGCCGATGTACATCACGCGCCAGCACCCGAACCACGTGCTGCGGCGTCGCGGGGAGCACGAGATCCGCGTGGTCTGGCTCTCGACGACCCTCGGGAAGGACTACATCGACCCGCACAACCTGAACAGCCTCAGCAACCTCGTCGGGAACTTCGTGAGCGACGGCCCCAGGGCGGTCATCCTCCTGGACGGGATCGAGTACCTCATGATCAACAACGACTTCGCGCGGATCCTGCATTTCCTGGAGTACGTCAACGAGCAGATCGCGTTGCACCGCGCGTCCGTCATCTTGAGCGTCGACGACCGGGCGTTCGAGCCGAAGGAACTCGCCCTGATCGAGCGCAACACGTCGACCCTCGAGTGAACCCGATCCGGCGGCGGTCGCTCGACGTCGCTTGGGATCTCGCGGGAATGAGACACGCCCGGTGAGGTCCGCGGCTTTATGACGGGCCGCCGGCATTCGCGTGCGATCGATGCTCGAGATCCTCCACCGAGGCGGCCTCGGACGCACCGCGGAGTGGCAGCGCGGCGGCCGTTCGTTGGCTCTCCCGACGGTCCTCTTCGTGGAGCTCCCCTCCCGAAGGGCGCCCGACTATGCCGAGGTCCTGTTCGTCCGCGAGCGGACGTCGGATCCGCGGCCGCAGATCCGGGTGAGCGGCAGCCTATTCGCTCCCCAATCCCCCGGCCATCCCGACGATCTCCCGCCGACGAAGGGCTTGCCGGCGTCGATGGCCGACCTCGACATGCCGTCCACGGGCCCTGTCAGAGACCTCGCGATCGTCGCGGGCGAGTCCGACATCGGGGTGGCGAAATCCGCGGACGCCGTCTTCCTTGCCAACGGCCCCGAGTTCGAACGCTCGCCTCGGGACTTCGTCGCCGCCGTGCAGCGTGTACGGGACGAACTGGGCCCCGGGAAGGTCCTCGCGGTCACGGGGCTCGCGACGCCTTCGAACTTGGCCGTCCTCGTCTACGCCGGAATCGACGTCGTCGATTCGAGCCGCATCGGGCTCGACAGCGCCCGAGGCTTCTTCCATACCGCCGACGGCGCATTGCCGGAGGACGAGGTGGACCGCCAGGCGTGCGGCTGTCCCGCGTGTACGGCGGAGGAGGGCCTCGCAGCGCACAACGAACGCGCGTTGTTCCGCGAGATGCTCCTCGTGCGGAACCACGTCGCCCACGGACGCTTGCGGGAGCTGGTCGAGCGTCGTCTCGCGAACGCGCCGTGGAACACCGCCATCGTGCGGCATCTCGACCTGCGCGGGTACGATCTCGTCGAGCCGTACACCCCTGTCGTCGGCGGCGAGCTCCTCGCGTACTCGCGCGAGTCGCTCACCCGGCCCGAGGTCGTCCGGTTCCGGCGTCGGGTGCGGGACCGCTACGCGAAGCCGCGCTCCGCGCGGGTCCTCCTCTTGCTGCCCTGCTCCGCCCGCAAGCCGTACTCCCTGAGTCGGAGCCACCGCCGCTTCCGCGATGCGATCCTGGCGATGAAGAATCCCTCCGTCGTGCACGAGGTGATCGTCACGTCGCCGCTCGGCCTCATCCCGCGCGAGCTCGAGCGGTTCTATCCCGCCCGCGCGTACGACATCCCGGTCACCGGCGACTGGAGCCGGGACGAGGCCGCCATGGTGGCGGACGACCTCCGGGCTTACGTCGAGGCGAATCGGTACGACGCCGTGGTCGCCCACCTCGCCGCCGAAATGCCGATCGTCCGGGAGGCGTTGCCCGATGCCATCCCGACGTCGAAGGAACGCCCTGCGTCGGACGAATCCCTCGCCTCGCTCACGTACGCGTTGAACGAGACGACGGCACGATACGAGCGCGTGTCGAAAGCGGCTCGGTTCGCGGAGGAGATGGGGAACATCGCGCGATTCCAGTTCGGCGAGCCGGGCCGGGCCCTCCTCGACGGGGCGACGTTCCGCGGTCGCTTCCCGAACGTCCGCATCATCCAGGGGGGCCGCCAGGTGGCGATGCACACGGGCCGGGGGATGTTGTCCCTCACCCTCGACGGCGGCGCGATCCTCTCGAAGCGAGACGCGTATTGGGTCGAGATCGAAGACTTCCTCCCGAAAGGGAACGTCTTCGCGGTGGGCGTGGTCGACGCGGCGCGCGAGATCCGGCCCGGCGACGAGGTCGTCGTCCGTCACGCAGGCGAAGTGCGCGCCGCCGGCACCGCGCGTCTCAGCTGGCGGGAGATGGTCGACCTGCGCCGCGGCGAGGCCGTCCACGTCCGCCATGGGCTCGCCCCAGGTCCGTAACGTTAAGCGGATGGCCCGCCATCGGCGCACGGAATGCCGCTCCCCCCGGACCTCACGGTCGCGGCCATCTACGCGGTCGTCGTCTTCCTCCTCGCTCTCGGATTCCTCGTTGTGTTCATCGAGACGATTCGGGTGCGGCGGATGATCGCGGGAATCGTCGCGGCCGTGGCCTTGTCCGTCGGGTTGGTGTGGACCGGGGAGACGGGGGTCGCATTCCTCGTGCTCGGCGTCGGGGCGGCTCTCGCTGCGAACCATGCATTCGAGTGGTTCACGATGCGGTGAGGCGCGTCACGAGCTCGGCGGCGCGGGAGGCGCCAGGATCCCCGGCGACGGAGGCGCCGGTGTCCGGCCCACAAGGACAAGGAGGAGCAAGAAAAACAC
>VBMM01000211.1 GCA_005878415.1 Methanobacteriota archaeon | reverse complement strand
GGTTGCTGACGAACAGGTAGCGTCCCGCCGGATCCACGGTCAGGTCTCCGGCCGGTCCGACCGGATCCGCGGTCAGGTTCCCCAGGTACGCGCCCGTCACCGCGTCGATCTCCGCGATGGGCCACGGCGCGCCGAGGTCGTAAACCTGGGTGACGTAGAGGACGCCCGCGTGGATGGCGATCGCGCGGGGGTAGAAGCCCGAGTACGTCCAGCGGGCAAGCACGCTCGGACCCGATGGGTCGATTTGGACGAGGCCCCCGACGTCTCCGGAGAGGTAGGCATCGCCGGTTCCGGGGTCCAGGGCGATCCGAGCCCCGTAGCTCTGTCCCCAAGGCCCGATCGAGACGTTGCCGCGTTCCACTCCGGTCGAGTCTAGGACGAAGAAGCGGGTGTCGGCGGTCGAGGCCACGTACGCCGTGAAGAGGACGCGATTGCGCGCCGCGTCGACGACCAGATGCCGGGCCTCCCCCACTCGCTGGACGAGGACGTTCCAGGCGACGGGCGAGGTGAAGGCGGACGGCGCGATCGGACCTGTCTCGATCGCGATTGGCCGCGGAGAAGTCGTCAGGCCGAGCGCCGACAACGCGATCGCTACCGCGATGGCCCAGACCCCCCACGAAGCCACGGAGAAGACAGTAGCCGGACGGAGCTTAACCATTGCGCGCGGCCGACCCGAGTGGTCGACGTGAATCGGTCACGCGGAACGGATGGCGGAACGGATGACAGAACGCCCGCTCGATGATCATGTACCTCGTCGACCGCAAGCGGCGCTTCCCCGTGACGCCAAAGGACGAGCCGCCCATGACGTTGCGCGAGATCCTGCACATGGGACGCGGCACGGTCGCGTTGATTGGCCTCCTGAGCGTCGGCCTGCTCCCCATCAACCCGGAGGAAGGCATCGTAAATCTTAAATGTCACATCTTACATGTGACATGCGTGAAAGTCGTCCAGACGCAACTCTCCGAGACGGAATACAGTCTCCTCGCCGCGTACGCGGCCGCTCGGAAGAAGACGATCAAAGAGGTGGCCCGGGAGGCGATTCGGCAGGCGGTCCTGCGGGATGAGGTGGACCCGAGCGATCCGATCTTCCGCGCCTTCCCCCTCACTCGGAAGAAGGGGCGCATTACCGATGGGTCCGAGCGGGTAGACTACTACCTCTACGGACCGGACCGATGATCCTCTTCGATTCGGGCGCATGGATCGCGTTGTCCGTGCCCAACGATCGGAACGCCAAGGTCGCGCAGGGGGTGTACGCGGATACGGCCCGAGGAGTCCACGGCCGCATCGTGACGACCGATTTCGTCTTGGACGAAGCGGCGACGTTCGTCAGGATGGCCACGGACGTCGCGACCGCCGCCGTCCTCCTCCGGCGGGTGACGGGCGCGCCGAACGTCACCGTCGTCTGGATCGACGCGCGGCATTTCGCCGACGCCATCGGGGACTTCGAGCGCCACCAGGACAAGCGGTGGAGCTTCACGGACTGCACGAGCTTCGTCGTGATGCGGGACCTCGGGATCGAGAAGGCGTTCACGTTCGACCGAAACTTCGATCAGGCGGGCTTCACGCGACTGCCGTGAGGCCGGGCGCCGGCGGGCGGCATGGGCGAACCCCAAAATATGGGGAGGGACATGCGCACGTTCCGTTGAGAGAAGCCTCCATCGAGCGGCTGCGGAAGTTCCTGCTCCCCCTCGAGCTGGCGGAGGCGGAGCTGAAGGCGAAGCCCGCGGCCGCCGTGATGATCATCTTGCGTCGCGGAGAGCGCGGCCTCGAGGTCCTCCTCGGCGAGCGGCGGAAACGCGAGGGCGATCCGTGGTCCGGGCAGATTGGCCTCCCGGGCGGGCGGCACCACACGGAGGACGGCACGATGCTCGCGACCGCGCTGCGCGAGACGCGCGAGGAGGTCGGGATCGAGATCGACGGTCACGTCGAGGTCCTCGGCCACATGGCCCCGCGGGCGCCGGGGAACAAGCCGGAGATGCTCGTCGTCCCCTACGTCGCCCTCGCATCCGGTCCGATCGAAGCGAACCCGGGCCCCGAGATGACGTCCACGTTCTGGTGTGCGCTCGCCGACCTCCCGGCGACCCACGGCAAGTCGGTCGTCCACACGATCCTCGGCGAGCTGAGCGTGCCCTCGTACACGTACGACGGGCGGTTGATCTGGGGATTCACGTACCGGATCCTCGAGGAACTGCTCGTGTTCGTCGGGCTCAGCGCTTGAGCCGCGGATCGCCCGGGGGTTTCGGTCCGTGCCGGAGCCGCTCGAGGAGATCCGGATCGTCGATCGCGGCGACGAGATCCTTGCTCGAGATGTTCTCCAGAGGCACGGGGGGCGCCGGCGGCCCTTGCATCCGGTCGGCATCGCGCGAGGCCTGCGCGGCCACCCGGGCCGCATCGAACGCCTTGCGCAGCGCGACTGCGGAGACGATCTCCCTCTCCGACGGCTTCGGCGTCATCTCGGTTTGGTGGTGTTTCGCGCGGCCCGCGGCGGTGGGATCATCGAGCCATTGCCCGCACTCCGGGCAGCGCACGAGTTCCGCGTGCGCTCGTGGCGCGCGCATCTCCACGATGACTACGATCGTCCGGAGGAAGAGGTACACGACGATCGTGGAGACGAGGAACTCCGAGAGGTTCCATGCGGGCGGGCTCCCTCCCTCCAGCAATTCGTGATCCAAGAAGAGCCACGCCCCGAGCGCCGCGATCCCGAGGAACAGCGCCTCGCGCATCGCGAAGCGACCGTCCTGCGTCTGGAACGATTTCATGCAACGTCCCTCCGAACGGGGCCGCCGATGGGAACCGGCCTCCTCCGCACACGGGACCGCACGGATACGGGAAATACCTTTGGCACCTCGCCGGGGCGGGACGTTTTAATTATCAAAAACAAAAAGGAGGGGATGAGGTATATCCGCTCTG
>VBMM01000210.1 GCA_005878415.1 Methanobacteriota archaeon | reverse complement strand
CGCGGAAGACGATGTTCACGGTCGCGGCTCGCTCCCGCTTCGCGGTCTCGAGCTCGTGGACGCTCATCAGGAACCCGCCGTCCCCGCTCAGGGTGACGACGCGTCGATCGGGATTCTCCAGCTTCGCGGCGATTCCCCCGGGCAGCGCGATGCCCATCGCGGAAAGCCCGTTCGAAATGAGGACCGTGTTCGGTTTGACGGCCCGGAAGAACCGCCCGAGCCACAGCTTGTGCGCGCCCACATCGGAGACGAGGAGATCGTCCGGTTCCAGGATGTCCCGCAGTTGCCACACGACCCGCTGCGGCTTCATGCGTTTCGTCGGGCGGACCGCGAGCTCCGACGCCAGTTTCTTCAGGACGCGCTCTCGAGCCGCGCTCGCGCCCACGGCATGCGAGGGCCGTCGGACGCGCTCTCGAAGGACGCGGAGCGCCTCGCGAATTTCTCCGACGACTTCGACGTCCGGGACGTAATGGGCAGAGATTTCCGCGGGGAGGGAATCGATATGGACAATGCGTCGATCCCCCCGTGGGTTCCAGGTCCGAGGATCGTACTCGACGAAGTCATACCCGATGCAGACCACGAGGTCGGACCCGTCGAGCCCCGCGAGCTCGTAGTCGCGCGGCAGCACGCCGATCGTGAGGAGGCTGACGGGGGATGTCCAGGGGACCGCCCCTTTCCCCATGAACGTGTGCGCTACGGGGATGCTCAGTGCCTCCGCGAACGCCGTCAGCTCCTCCGACGCACCGTTTCGGATCACGCCGTTCCCCGCGAGGACGAGCGGCCGCTCGGCTTTCTCGATCAGGGTCGCGGCCTTTTCGAGGCTCGCCTTGTCCGGGGACGGATGGCGGATCCGGTCCCGCGGCAGCGGCTTCCGGTTCGCACGCACGTCCTCTTCGGCGACATTCTCCGGCAACTCGACGTGCGTCGATCCGGGCTTCTCCGCCTCGGCGAGCTTGAAGGCTTTGCGGACGACCTCCGTCACGGTCCCGGAATCCTCGATGCGGGCGTTCCACTTCGTGATGGGAGCGAACAGTTCCAGGATGTCGACGTATTGGTGGGACTCGCGGTGGATCCTCGTCAGGTCCGCCTGGGCCGTAATCGCGACGAGCGGAGCGCGGTCGAGGAACGCGTCCGCCACGCCGGTCACGAGGTTCGTGGAGCCGGGACCCAATGTCGCGAGGCAGACGCCGGCGCGGCCGGTGAGGCGGCCGTAGACGTCGGCCATGAACGCCGCAGCCCCTTCGTGTCGAGTCAGGACGAAGCGGACCGAACTGTCGCGGAGAGCGTCCATCAGCTCGAGGTTCTCCTCCCCCGGGATTCCGAAGGCGAACCGGACGCCTTCACTTTCCAGGCAGGAGACGAGGAGCGCGGCGGCTTTCATGCGGACGGGATTGGCGGCGGATGATTTATGGAGTGCGGGGACGGACTGGCATGCCCCACATGGCCCGGTGGGGCATGTCGCGGTCCGGAACCTATTTCTCCTGGCCTCGGTTTTTCGGAACTCACGGTGACCCTAGGCGCTGGCTCGGTCGTGGACACGCTCCTCGGATCGAAGGAGCCCTCGATTCAATGGAAGACGAGGGTCCACGTCCTCGGGGAGGAGCGGGACTCGAAACGGGTGCGTGCCCTCGAGGACGAGATCCGTCGCTCCCCGCGGGTGCGGGCGCTCCTCTCTCGACGCGACCAGCTCGGCCGGCCGGGGACTGCACGGGCGGTCTACTACAAATGGCACGGGGTCCACTGGGTGCTCGCGAGCCTCGCCGACATCGGATACCCCGAAGACGACGAGAGCCTCTATCCGATCCGGGACCGCATCCTGGAATTCTGGCTCAGACCGAGCTACTACCGCGAGTTCGTCGCCCACACAGAGGCCGAGGCGTACCGAAACGAAGGGGTGCCTGTGATGGAAGGTCGGTACCGTCGGTGTGCCTCCCAACAGGGGAATCCGCTTTACTTCCTGACGATCCTGGGCCTCGCGGATGACCGGACCGACCTCCTCGCGGAGCGCCTTCTGCATTGGCAGTGGCCCGACGGAGGGTGGAACTGCGACCGCCACCCTTCCGCCGACACGTCTTCGTTCATGGAGACAAGGTTGCCGATGCTCGGTCTCGCGGCGTACGCGCGGACCCGCAAGTCCGGCGCCGTCGACGAGGCGGTCGAGCGGGCGAGCGAGGTGTTTCTCCGGAGGAAGCTGTTCAAGCGGGCCACCGATGGACGGATCATCCACCCGGATTTCACGGCCCTCCACTACCCGCTGTACTGGCACTACGACTACCTCGGCGGACTGCTGGCCATGCGCCAGATTGGACGGATTCGGGATCCTCGCTGCGCCGACGCGCTCGATCTCCTCGAAGGCCGGCGCCTGCCCGATGGCGGTTGGCCCGCCGAGAAGCGCCATTACAAGGTCCGTCCTCGGACGATGGAGGCGAACGCCGACTACGTCGATTGGGGCGGGACGAGCCGGACGCGGATGAACGAGTGGGTCACTGTCGATGCCCTGGCGGTCTTGCTGTCCGCCGGGCGGCTCACGATCTAAGCCGATACGTCCGGCTTTCCGGACGTACGGCACGGCCGATCCAGTAGGAGAGCAGAGGAAGGGACCACCAGAGGATTCGGGCTTGCACGCCGCCGATCGTCACCTCCCAGAACGGCGGCGCGATCGCGATCGTCATCAGGGCTGCCAGAATTACTAATCGGTTCCTCCCGCTGCGGAACAGTCTCACGGTCTCCGGAGCGACGAGGCCTTTCTCCTCGATGCTGAGGACGTGCGCGAAAGCGGCGAGGATCAACATGATGCCGGAGAGGTCAAGGGTGAACAGGGTGGACGAGTAGTCGCTGACGCGGGCGGCTTCCTCCGGATTGAGCGTCGGGTTGACGACCTCGACCGTGTTGAGCAGGTACGGAATGACCGCGACCAGGAGGAGCAGAACGACGTTGAGGAGCGTCACCGACTTCGTCTCGATCGGCAGGACGGACATGTAGGTCGTGTAGATCAGCCAGGCCGTGATCAGGATGAGGAACGTGAACCCGAA
>VBMM01000209.1 GCA_005878415.1 Methanobacteriota archaeon | reverse complement strand
CGGATCATGCAGCCCGAAGCGCATACCTCGCCCTCGAGACTCTCCGAGGGATAGGCGCGGCGGAGGCTCTTCTCTCCTCGGTGTTAGTCCTCCTGGCCGCTGGAGTGCTCGGGGCCCTCGCGCAACGTGCATCGCCGCGGTGGTCCCCTGCACGGGAGCCGATCGACTTCGGCGCGCTGATCCTCGTCACGGCCGCCGTCGCGTTCTTCATGTTTGCGCTTCGCGAGGCCGTCGAACAGAACTTCTGGACGTATCCGTCGATTCTCCTGAGCATCGCTGTAGCGGGAGTCCATCGACCTGTGCGGCGGTACCTCGACCGCGCGTATCCCGCAAGGGCCCCCATCGTCGCATCGCTCGCGTGCCTCGTCCTGTCGAGCCTCGCGATCCGTACGACCGCCGCCTTTCCGCTCGCGATGATCGGCGCACTCCTTGCGATCGATTCGTACCTCGTCCGGAAACCTGCGACGCCTTCGACCCTCGTGGCGGCGCTCGGCTTCGGGTCGGCGATCGGGTTCCTCGGCGCCTTCGACCTGGGGACGCTCTCCGCGATTGCCGTCCTCCTTGTGCTCCCGCCGATGTTCCTCTCCGAGACGGCGGTTCCCTTGGAATCACCCCCCGCACCCCGCCGGGCCCTTTACCCCGGGATCCTCATGGCGATGCCCCTCGCTGCATTCGCGATCACGTCGTCGTACGCGCTGAGCCTGCGGTTGCAGGTTCAGGGAGACCTACTCTCGATGACCGCCGCAGCGATGTTCGTACTCGGTCCGACGCTGGCCGTCGTCGTCGACCGAGCTCTGCCCCGCCTCTCACCCACGATCGTCCGTTTCGGAGGTCTCGGCCTCGCGGTCGCCTCCGCGGGGCTCGTGCTCGCGTCCGTAGGCACGGTCCCGACGACGCTCGCCCTCCTCGGCCTCTTCGCGAGCCTGTCCCTCGCCGCGCTCGCAGGCCTGCGGGAATTCGCGTCTCCCGGCGGGGAGGCGCATCACGCCCTCGCCACCGCAATCGTCTTCCTCCCGCTGATCGTCCTCTTCTTCCGCCTCCCTCCGATCGTCTACTCGCTCACGATCGCGCCGCTGCCTCTGGCGGTGGAGTACGTCCTGTACACGCCGACCGCGCTCATCGCGGCCGCCGCGCTCGTGCTCGTGGCCGTCGGATGGGTCCGCTCCCGCGGGCGGCGGGTCGGAAAGGATTATCCCGGGGAGGCCCATGGTGGGCCGGGCGGGCCATGAGGAAGATCCCGAAGAAGCGGTTCCTCCAGGTCGCGGGCCAGATCCTGCGGAACAAGATGGCTAAGGAGGCCATCTATCCGTTCTACTGCTCCTTCAAGCTCACGCGCCGATGCAACTTCACGTGTTCGTTCTGCAACTGCTGGCACGTGAAGAACCGCTGGAAGGACATGCCGACGGAGGACGTCAAGGCGGTCCTGGACAACCTCGCTCGGTCCTCGGTGATCGTGTGTAGCTTCGAGGGCGGAGACCCGCTCGTGCGCGACGACATCGGGGAACTCCTGCGGTATCAGTACGAGAAGCCGTGGTACCTTCTCTTCACGACCTCGGAGAGGGACATGGAGCAGCGCTACCCGATGCCGGAGTACGGGAAGTACATCGACTTCCTGCACATCTCGATCGACGAGGGTCACAAGAACCTCGACATGTACGACGACCTCGAGGAGTACACGAAGTGGGGCTCGATCGTCACGGTGCAGATTGTCGTCACGAAGAACGATATCGGCGCGCTGGAGCAGAAGATCAAGCGGTGCCACGACGCCGGCGTGAAGGCGGTCGTCATGTGCGCCGTCCACCTGAAGAACACGAAGGACCACCTCCCGGACCTGTGGCAGATGAGCCGCGTCGGGATGGAGATGAAGAAGAAGTACCCCGGCGTCATCATCTCGCCCGACGGCTATTTCGACCGGATCACCTGGGACCACGGCTGCGACACGTCGTCGATCATCGTCGACGCGGACGGCTTCCTCTGGTATCCGTGCCGCGTGCTGGAAGAGAAGACGATCAACCTGATCGACTGACGCAGAGCTTCGTGAACCCGCGCGAGTTGCTGTCCGCGTGGATGCCGTACTACCGTGACCTGCTGAATGGCGGGAAACAACCGACCTTCGCGGCGCCTGCCCTTGTGTCGAAGGACCCCCGCAACATGATCCACGCGCAGATTCTCCAAGAGAGCGCGATGAGAGGCCTCGACCTGGACGACGGGCTCGTGCAGCTGCCGACGATCGATCCGCCGACGATTCGGCCTTGAGCCGGATGCGCCACGGCCCACGTGACATCGTTGTCCGTCAGGTCCTGCCGTCTTGAGAAAAACAACAAATAGGCCCGTCTCCCTTGACGCCTCGATGGGATGCTCCTTCGGGACGAGCTCGGGGACGCATGATTGACTCCACGGAGGCCGTTCTCCGGCTCCTGCTCGTCTTCGCGCTCGCGTTCGCGGTCGGCCTCGAGCGGCAGGTGCGCCGGAAGCCGGTCGGGTTCGGTACGTTCATCTTCGTGTCGACCGGCGCCGCGACCCTGACCCTCCTCGCGATCACGATCGAAGAGGAGAACCCGCTGCCGCTCCTCGGCGGCGTCATCACGGGCATCGGATTCCTCGGTGCCGGCGCCCTGATCCGGAGCAACGACCGGGTCTTCGGATTCACGACCGCGGCGCTCGTCTGGGCCATGGCGGCCCTCGGCGTCGCGGCGGGCGCGGGGCTGTACCTCCTCGTCGCCGTGGATTACGGAATCGTCTGGGCCGTCGTCGTAACGGACCGGGTCCTCGAGGGCAAAGGGTTCGGCTCCCACGCCAAGGTCGTCCGGGTGACCGTGGCGAACCCCGTGACCCCGGAGGAGCTCGACGCGCTTCTGCCCGCCGGGCTCACGCACTTCGAGCGGGTCCACGTGGACAAGGAGGCCCACCGGGTGAACGTCACCGCGGAAGTCCGGATCCGACCGGCGGCCGTCGCGAGCCTCCTCGAGTCGCTGCGGTCGAACGACAAGGTGCGCTCGTTCGAGCTCGAGTAGCCTTACGCCGTCGAGGCCGGTTCGAAGAAGTCGCTGTACGAGGACGACATGAGGTCTTCGTCCGCGATCTGCAAGTACCGTCGCAAGGTCTCGAGCTGATTGACGCCCGCCTCGCGTTCCGATTCCTCCGCCAGGATCTTCTCGAACTCGACGAACCTCCCCAGCCCCTCGACCGTGTCGAGGTGGACCTGGACGCCCTGGAATCGGAAGATCTCGCGGGTCTTGCGGACCTCCGCCTTCACGGGGAAGACGCGGGTCAGGATCTCACGGACCGTCGCGGCATCCGGGATCGAGGCGAGCAGCACGCGGCTCTCCTTCACGCCGCCGACGTCGGGGCGTTCGTAGTAGATGAGTTGGCCCTCGGTCGCGCCGGCGACGGAGCGAAGTTTCAGCCGGCGATCGCCGACGGAGAAGTACGTGTCCACCTGGCGGAAGGTCCCGATGCGCTCCGCGCCGGCCAGGAGGGCCCGTGCCTTGCCGAGATCCTCGTACCTCGCCTTGAGTTCGACGAGGTGCTTCGAGCCCGCGTCCACGCAGGGCGAGACGATGCGGATGTCAAGAAGCTTGCCGTCGTCTCACGTCGGCGGCTGGACCGCGGATTCGTCCGGATGCGACGTCCTGGTCGATCGAACGCCGTGAAGCTTCGGGACGGTTGCGAGCCGCTTCGCGGCATCGAGGTGCCCCTTCGGTTGGGCGACCGCCTCGTTCAGCCGATCGCGGTGGGCCTTCAGGCTCCGCTTCGCCGCGCGGAGCGCACGTGCATCGGCGAGGGTCGGGTTGGCGGCCGCCGCCTTCAGACTCCGCGCCATCACGATCGTCCGGAGGACGAAGATTGCGATCGCGGCGGGAATCACGAGCCACAGGAGGTCCACGGTATCACGCGTCCGTCGAGGGACAATATCCTCTCTTTCCCGGGTTCTATAAAAAGGTCCGGTTCAAACTATCGCACATGCGAGGCGTGCGAGACGAAGACACAACGCCACGCCGAGGCCCGCGCCCGCCGCGAGGACCTGCCCCGCCAGGCGTTCGATCTGCGCGCGGGTCGTCCGCAGCTCCGCGTCGTTCCGGATCTCGGACGACTCGAGCTGACGGATGCGCGACAGGAGCGCCGCGTCCATGGTGCCGAAGACCGCGAGGAGGCCCGCGAGGACGGCGAGGCTCGACTGGAACACGAATTGCGCGGCGACGAGGCCGGCCGCAAGGAACAACACGTAGAGCGGCGCGGTCCACCGGATGTAGGAGCGGAGTTGCCCGAGCCGGGCGTGGACTTGCAGGACGTCTTGCTCGATCGACGCGGTGCTCCCCCTGGGCCCCATAGTCCATGGGTCCGGCGGCTAGATATCCTTTGAGGGTCCGGCGGAGTGCCGTCGTCGGGTCTGCGCCTTCGCGGCCTTGAGCGGCGCATCGAAGCGGTCGACCGCCTTCATCTCGAACTCAAGACCTTTGCGTCGGCCGTCGACGGCCTCGACGAGGGGCGACTTGTACGTCCGGAGGGAATCGCGGGCCCGTTCGATCGTGCCGTCGCGGGCCCGTCGCGCGCCGTCAAGGGATTCCCGGTGGCGGTCCAGCGCTCTCTTCGCCTCCGCCAAGGCGAGCACGTCGAGCGCATTCGGATCCCGACGGCCGGAGCGACGGCGCGGGTTCACCACGACCTTCCGAGGGCCCTCCGAGGTATTGAAGACATCGCCCCGAACGGGACGGGAATTCCCTTGGCCTCGTCGGCTCGAGTGCACTCCGCAGGCCGTGGGAGGGTCCGGCCCGCCCGCCGCAGTTCTACCTCTGTTCAGAGGTAGATTCCGGACCGAGCCCGCGGGATCGCCATGGCCCTACGCGTACGCCGTGATGCGTCGCTGCGTCCGAAGGTACGCCCGGAGCGCGCTCGCCCGCCACCAGTTCTCGAGGCGCAGCCGCAGCCTCCCGGAGAGCTCGCCTTCCGCCTCGGACAGGCCCGAGAACCGAATCGCCTTCTTCGCGAGGGCCGCCCGCGCGAGCTCGCGGTACCGCCAGACGCCGAGCGGGATCCAGTCCTCGTAGACCTCCATGAACACGATCGCACCGGCCTGACGTCGGCGCGCGGCGAGGTGCTCCAAGACGGGGAGGCGGGTCGCGTGATACGCGCCCGCGATCCGGTCCGGGTACGTCGTGCGACCTCCCGCGAACTCGTGGTCGTGGGCGGGCGTGGGGTCGGCGGCGAGGTTCCACGCTTCGAGGCCCTCGAACATGAACGCCTGCGGGAACAGGAGGACCGCGACGTTGTTCGCGAGGCCACTCGCACTGTACACCTCGTACTCGTCGATCCAGGGATGCGACCGGACCTCGTCGATGAGCGCCTTCGCGAGGATGTCGTCCACGGCCGTGATCGACCATTCGGTCGGCACGAGCCGGCGGCGTTCCTTCGTGCCCAGGAGGCCGACGGAGAAGATCCGCGTGATCTGGCTCTGCGTGATGCCGTGATCGTACAGGTCCGCGACCGCTTCGCCGGCGCGGACGTCCGTATCGGAGACGAGGTCGTCCACCCGCCGCGGCACGGATGGGTTCGAGGCGAGGTCGACCTTCGCGATGTCCGCGCTCGGCCCGCTCGGCGGTGCGCGGGCGGAGAACGGGCTCACGAGGGACGGCTTCTTCGTGAACCACATCTCCGTGTCGATCGGCTTCGAGGCCATCGCGCCCTCCTGCACGGTCGAGAGGATTGAATCCGGCTCTCGGGCCTCGGCGACGCGCCGGGGCGCCTTGCCGCGGACGAGCGACAAGCGGAACCGGAGGATCTCCGCGAGGTCGTACGCGAGCCACGATTCCGAGGCGTCGAGGATCGAGGTGTCCTCGTCCCGAACGGGAGGGACGAGCGGCCCCACCAGGACCTTCGGGTAGCCCCACGAGCCGACGAACGCGCTCGGCGGCGACGCGCCGAAGAGGTTCGTCGTCTGCAAATCCCGGCGGCCTTCGAACCATCGACGGACCCGGTCGAGGTACGGACAGATCGCGAGGCGGCACCGCTTGATGTCCCCTTGGCAAACGCCGCACGCGACCTCCCGCCGCACTTCGGCGAGGGTATCCCGGATGCCGTCCTCCCCGCGGGGAAATCCAGGGGAGGACGACGGGGTCATGGTCACGCGGACGGGGCGGGGGCGGCCGCGGCGGGAGGAGCGGGTTTCGGGGCGGGCGGCCGCGCGGCGATCGGCTTGTCTTCGGGGATGACTTCCTCCCAACGCGCGTAGCAGAGCGGGCACACGTGGATGATGCTCCCGGCCGCGTTGCACGGCTGGGCGCCGTCGTTCGGGCAGTGGTGCTCCTTCGCCATCTCATCCCTCCGATGGGTCGGCTCCACTTATTCCTTTCGGGCTCGGAGACTCGATGCCGTACAAGCGGTCGCGATTCGCCTCGAGCTGATCGACACGGTCCCCGCGGAACTCCGCGGCGGTCAGCACGTTGACGTCATGCTCCTCGCCCACCGTGAAGACGGACGCCATGCGTGACCGCCAGTCCCGGTCGCGGAGGATATGGTGGTCCAGGATCAGCGTCCGGATGTTCGTCGTCCGGAGGATCCGATTCAAGTGGGAGAGCGAACGCTTCGTGTGCACGTCCGGATAATTCTCCGGCATGTGCGTCATCGGGCCGTCGACGTACAACACGGTCGGCTGCGCGTCGACGAGGAACGCCAGGTGCTCCTTCAGGGGTGGACCGAGCACGTCCGCGGTGTGGACGAACACTTCGTTGCCGTGAGAGATCCGCGCCATCACCACGTACCCGAGCTCGTCGCTGTATCCGTGCGGAACCGCGGGGGAGAACAGGAGCTCCGTTCCGCCGAGGTCGATCTGGTGGCCGTCCGCGACTTGGATTTCCTTCGGGTACGTCTTCAGCTTCCGGACGAACGCGCCGGCTCGCTCGCGTTGGCTGCGGTTGATATGGAACTTGCCGTCCTTCAGGAACGCGATCTTGTTGCGGTAGATCGACGGCGCGTCGGGGTTGTGATGATCGAAGTGATAGTGCGAGACCGTGAGGACGTCCGCGCGCCTCGCGGCCTGCCGAATCCTCTGCCAGAGTTCTTTCTCCCGGGCTTCTTCGGTCGGATGCGGCGGGAGATCGTAGCGGTACGGACCGAGACGGACGCTCGGATCGAGGAGGATCGTG
>VBMM01000208.1 GCA_005878415.1 Methanobacteriota archaeon | reverse complement strand
GCCCTCGATCTCCTCCTTGAGCCGGCCGGACTTCTCCTTCTCCTGCTCGACCGCGGCGCGCGTCTTTGCGAGTTCGGCGGTGAGCGCCGCCTCTTGCTCCATCCGCTCGTTTCGGGTGGATTCCGCCTCCGCGTGCGCGGCCTCGAGGTTCCGGAGGATTTTCGCCATCTCTTTCCGTGCCGCTTCGAAATCTTTCTGCAGGGCGTCCGCCCGATGGGCCTCGGATTCGAGCTGGGCGTTCGCCTTCGTGACCTCGGCCTTCATGCCGACCTCGAGCCGCTCGCGCGCCTCCTCGGCGGCCTGAGCGGCGTGGCGGGAGGCCTCGACCTCCTTGTCGCGTTTCGCGAGTTCGCGATCTCGAATCTGCAGGAGCTTCTTGGCTTCGTCGAGCTCCCGGCCATGGGTTTCTTCCCTCGCGTGCTCCTGGTCCGCGAGCTTGCCCTGGGCCTCCTCGAGTTTCCGCTCGGCTTTCTCGACCGTGCGTTCCCGCTCACGGAGAGCCTTGAGGGCCTTCTCCGCCTCGAGCGCCCGTTCGGCGGCCGCGCGACCGCTCGATCGGGCCTCCGCTTCGCGCGTGCCGACCTTCGCCTCGGACTCGGCGAGCGCGGCTTCGCGATCCGCGACCTCCCGCATCCGGGCATCGACCTTCGACCACTGCGCCTTCAGGTCGGTCTCTTTCTCGCTCAACTCACCGGCCTTGCCCGCGCGTTTCCGCAGGTCTTCGACCTCGCCTCGGAGGCGCGATGCCTTTTCCCGCTCCTGTTCGGCGCCCGCCCGCGCCTTCGTGATCTCCGTCGTGAGTGCGACCTCGCGGTCCTCCGTCTGCTTCTGCGCCGCCTTCGTCTCCGACCGCGCCTGTTCCAGGTTCCTCAGCATCTTCGCGAGGTCCCTGCGGGCGGACTCGAGATCCTTCTCCAGGTCCGTCGCCCGGCGGTCCGCGTGGTCCCGCATCGCCTTCCGGTTCTCGCCGAGTTCCGCCTCGCGCGCTTCGAGCTTCGTCCGGGCATCTTCGAGTTCCCGCTGCGCCGCGCTTCGCTCGCGGTCCTGGGCGTCGAGTTTCTCCTGGAGAGACGCGAGAGACCGCTCGCGGGCGTTCGTCTCCTTGTTCCGGCTCTCGAGGGACGCGACGAGCGCTTCGACTTCCTCTTCGCGTTTCCGGAGGGCGTCCTCCTTCGTCTCGAGGTCGGAGCGTTTCTTCTCGACCTTCTGCATCGTCGCGACGGCCTCCGCCGCCGAGGCCTTGGCCTTCCGGAGGGCGACGATCTCCGCCCGCGCCGCCTCGAGCTGCTTCTGGGCGGCCTCGACGGCCCGCTTCGCCTCTCGCTCGGCGGCGGTCTGCGCGGACCCGAGTTCCTTGACCCGCCGCTCGAGGCCCTCGATCACGTCGTCCTGTCGGGCGATCTGCGCGCCCTTCGCGTCGGAGAGTTTGCGGGCCTCGTGCAGCTCCTTCTTGAGTTGCTCTTCGCGGGCCTTCGCCTCCGACTCGATGCGCGCGACGTCGACATGGACGACGAGCGACTCGTCCGCTTCGTCGGCGGCCTCGCCGGCCGCGAGGGACTTCCGGGCTCTTTCGCGCAGTCCCATCCGATCACAGCTGGAGACGTTCGAGGATGCGCTCGTACAGGGCGAACTTCTCGGACTTTGCGAAGTCCTTGATCTTGTCTGCCGGCAGCTCGCCGAGCAGCTCGTCGAGGTCCTTGATGACGACCTTCAGTTCGTCCCTCAGCCCGGTCAGCTCTTGCGTCTCCTGCACCAACCGGTTCCGCTCCTCCATCACCCGCTCCATCTGGTCTTCGAGTTGGACGACCCGGCCCTTCAGTTCCGTCATCTCGAGATCCGGCGGCTTGACCGTGACCGTCGGGGGCGCGGGCCTCCCGGGCTTGGCCGACGACAGCCGCTGCTCCAGCTCCCACCGCCGCCGCTCGATGTCGACCTCGGCCTGGCTCAGTGCATGGTGCCGCTCGTCGAGAAGCCGCGTCTTGTCCCGGAGGAGTTCCTCGCGCTTCTCGAGCTCTAGCTCCTTCTCTTGCAGCCGGCCGACGAGCGTCCGGAACTCGCCCTCCCGTCGGAGGACGTCCGATTCCCGTTCCTTGAGTTGTCCGAAGGCCTTCTCGCGCGACTCGAGTTCGCGTCGGAACGCCTCCACGCGGCTCCGGAGGGAGGACTCCCGCGCTTTGAGCTCATCCTGCTGCATCCGCAGGATGTTCCGGTACGTGTTCTCCATGTCGACGAGGCCCTCTTCGAGCTTCAGGATGTCCTCCTTCTCGAGCAAGAGGTCCTCGATCTGGCCCTTCAGGTTCTCCCGCTCCCCAACCTCCTTGGGATCCGTCGAGGATTCGAGCGACGCGATGCGGCCTCGCGCCCGCTCGATCAGCGCGTCCATCTGCTCGAGCCGCCGCTTCCGCCGGTCGAGCATCCGGTCGAACGGCTCGGCGAGCTTCCAGAGCGACTCGTCGAGGGCGCCGCCCGCTCGGAGGTCGGCATCCGACTCGGCGACGGTCCCCGGTTCGCGTCGTGCGTCGGCCGTGGCCGAGGGCGCGCCCCGAGCTTTCGCCCGTTCCCGGCTGAGCTGGAGGATTCGTCGGAGGTACTCTTCCTCGGGCGAACTGGCCGCCGGCTCGGCCGACGTTCGGACGGCGGTGAGCGAACCCGGTTCGGGGAACCTCGCGTTGCAGTTCACGCACTCGGTCGATCCGGCGGGATTGATCGAATTGCAGATGGGGCACAGGACGGCCTCGATCGAGCCCTCGAACGCCTTCCCGCACCGCGCGCACGC
>VBMM01000207.1 GCA_005878415.1 Methanobacteriota archaeon | reverse complement strand
CAGCAGGGAGAGGCCCTCTCGAAGAAGTACGCGTCGATCGACGAGATCAAGGCCCGCTATCGCGAACGGGAGCTCAAGCTGCGGCAGAAGATCATCCGGCTCACGCCGAAGCCCCGCAAGCTGTTCGTCCTCGGATCGCCGATCGGCTTGATCCAAGTGTACGCCTAGACGAGTGGCGACTGGACGAAGAACTCGGTGAGCATTTCTTCCGTCCCTTTCGCGTCGCTCGGCACGCCTTGCCACTTCGTGAGGACCTGACGGTTCTCCGCCTCGAAATTCAAGAGAAGGTCACGCATCTGCCGTCGGAGCTGGTCCGCCTCTTCGCCTTCGAGAAGGACGGTCAGGTACGCGGAACGTCCCCGCTCCATGACGAGCGTGTAGCTCCCGTGGGAGATGGCGCTCAGGCTCTTGCCGCGCAGGATCGAGGCGGATGTGCGCGTGTAGTTCTGGATGACATCGAGTGTCGCACCGAACAAGTCCTCGTCGACGACCGTCTCACCGGGTCGAACCTTCGAGCCGATCAAGGTCCCGTCCTGGAACGTGAGGAAGACCGCCTTGATGGAATAGCGGCGGGCCTGGAACAGACGGATCGCTTCCGAGATCCGTTGCCGGCCCGCTGGGTAGAGCGTGTAATACGCAACCGCCGCGACTAGAATCAGGAGGGTCGAGAACGGTGGCGGGATCTGAGTGTTCCCGATGATTCCAAGTAACCCGTTCGTCACGAGGCCGAGGATCAGGACGCACGTGAAAGTGATCATGAGGCCGAGCGCCCGCCGGGCAACGACTTTGCTGCTCTCCTTGACGATCGAATAGAGGCGGTATAGGTTCCGGACCCCCGCGATGCCGTAGGCAATCGTGTAGATCAGATAGATTCCGAACGGAATCGGATGGAACTCGGGCACGTAGAGGCCCGAACCCTGAGGCGGAACAATCCTGGAAAAGGTGACGTTTGGGATCAAAATCATGATCAGCATGCCGAAGGAGATGATCATGAACGCCCAGTACCAGGTCCGCATTCGATCGACGTAGACGAGGGTGAAGAGCAGGAAGAAGTTCGTCGCAAGCGTCAATCCGGTAAAGCTGATGAGTGCCGCCAGCTGCGCCGCTTCCAACGACTTCGCTCCGAAAAAGAGCCAGTCGCCGATGGCGTACAAGCCTGCAAAGAAGCAGGCGAACAGGAAGAACGTCTCCGTCCAGGTGTGCCAGCGGTCGCGGTAGACCTGGAGGAACGCGAGGACAAACCAGGCACCCGCGGAGAGGATCGGCACGAATCGGAGGAAGTCAAGTAGGTCTACCGTGGATTCACTCCAAACGCGTTTTCGGTGACTCCCAAATCGAGGTATGTCCTAATAGATACCGCGGTCGTTCTCACCGGGCGACATGGACCCCCGGCCTCTCAGCGGCGGGTGCCGCCTCCTGAGAGAATATTTCCTCTCGATGTGTTGCGGGTCCTCAAGGGATCCCTGTGGCCCGTCCAACAGCACAACTCAGCAAGCCCTACATTTTCTTCGACCTGGGTGAAACGATCGTCAATCTCCGGGACACAATCGGGGTCATCGCCTCCTTCATCGGCACGTCATACCCCTCGCTCGCAAGACGGGCGACCGACCTTGCGAAGTCGTGGTTTGTCGGGTTGGCGTCCTCCGTGCCGCGCGATCCGGATGCGAAGTTCGAGTCGCAGTACGACGTCGGGCGGAGAGTCCTGGCACGAGTCCTCCGAGAGAGCGGCGAGTCCGCGGACGACGCCGAGGCGGGCCGGCTCCTCCGGGCCGCGTGGGACCGGTGGCAGGAGGGGGCGCGCTTGTGCGAGGGTGTGACAAAGGAATGGCTGCACGAGGTGGGCCTGCTTTCAGCCGGTGTCGGTGCTGTCACGGACGGGGACGAGGCGGACGTGCGTCGTCTCCTCGCCAAGATGAGCCTCTCCCGATACTTCGATTCCGTCACGACCTCCGAAGCTGTGAAAGCGTACAAGCCGAACCCGGTCGTCTACCGGGTGGCGCTCGCGTCTCTAGGCGCGGACCCGCGTAACAGCGCCTTCGTGTCGGATTCTCCCTTGGACCTCGTTGGCGCCCGCGAGGTCGGGATGACGACCGTTTGGCTTCATCACGCGCCCGGAGAAAGCGCTGGCGGCCCTCCTCCGGGGACATTGCGAGTGACAAAACCCCGGGAGCTGAACCGGATCCTCGTCCACTTCAACGAAAGCGGCCGTTTCGAGATGTGACTTCGATCGGCGCCTTCCCGGCTTCAGACTCGGACCCTTGCACCAGGGAGCGGAGGTGCGAATGGTTTATTCGAACCAAGTCGATTGGATTGCCGGTCTCGGTGACGGTCCGGATCGCAGGAGCGGGCTTGGCGGGCCTCGTGGCCGCGACGACGGTGGCGCGGGCCGGCGAGGACGTCGACGTCTACGAGATCAAGCAGCGTCTCCTTCCGTCGACGGGCCCCCACACCGAAGCTCTTCGGAATTATCAGGCGGTCGATGCGCTCGAGGAACTCCAGTCGTATGGGTTCAAGATTCAACCGTTCGCGGAAGTGCGCACAGCAGTTCGCCGATCCGAGCATCACGAGAATGTGCTTCGCGGCAGGTCCTACTACTTATTCATGCGAGGTCGCGAGGAATACACAGTCGATCAGCAGTTGTATCGTCAGGCAGTCGATCTTGGCGTCCGTTTCCATTTCGGGGCGAGGGCCCCTCGAAAAGTTGACATTACCGCAACGGGGCCCCCACGGAACGAGTTCAACATGCTCGCGGCGGGGTACACCTTCACTCCGGAGGGCTCGAACCTCGACCCCCACACGGTCATCGCTCTCTTGGATAATCGCGTGGCCCCGGGAGGCTACCTCGCGATCACCCCGGGGATCGAGTACCATTCCATCTACAGCGGTTCGTGGACCGATCTCGACTATGACCGGGTCTTCGGTCTTGCGCAGAGCGCCTTCGAACGTACTTGGGTTCGGGAGATTCTGGGAACGAGTCGGTGGGTGGACAAGATTCACGGGACCGCCTATTACGAGCGCGATCCCGTCGCGACCGCTCTCCAGGGAGGATCGCTGCGGGTCGGAGAGGCGGGCGGCTTTCAGGATGCGGTCGCCGCGTACGGCTTCCGATATGCGGTGATTACCGGAGCGCTCGCCGCTCGAGCCGTCGTCGAGGGCTTGGACTATCCCGCGTTGTTGAGGAGCCAGTTCAAGGACGAGTTCGAGAGCGCCTTTGCCTATCGTCAGAAGCTCGA
>VBMM01000214.1 GCA_005878415.1 Methanobacteriota archaeon | reverse complement strand
GAGTTGCCGCCGGCGCAGTTGATCAGGAAGCGCGTGCGAATCGGCGGAGATCTCCGGCCGGCGCGAACGCGGATGCGGGAGCGCGGGTCCAGGTAGGTCGCACCGCCTCCGATCTCGGCGAGGCGGATCTCGAGGGCGTCCCCCGCCACGTCGATCGACTCAACCTCGGTCCGGAGGAGGAATCGCGCGCCTGCCTGTTCGGCCTCGTCGCGCATCGCTTGCGTGAACTGAGGATAGTCCACGCCGGTGTCCGTCTTGGACCAGATCGCGCCGTGGCAGCGGATGTTCGGCTCGTGGCGCCGCACCTCGGCCGGCGTCAGGACTTCGAGCTCGTCCTCGCCCATCCCGTTCGCGAGGCCCCACCGGAGGTACTTGTCGAGGCGGGGGACCGCGTCCTCGCGGGTCGCGACCTCGAACGTGGAGACGGGCATCCACGGGAGACCGCGGCGGGCCGCGTACTCCTTCCACATGCCGTACGCCACCTGCGACGACCGCGCGAACACCTTCCGCTCGACGGGGTCGAGGTAGAACGGCCGGTGCACGACGCCCGTGTTCCGTCGGGATGTGTGCTGCGCGACCTGGGATTCCTTCTCCAGGACCGCGATCCGGCCGTCGTAGCGGTGCGCGAGCCAGTACGCGAACGACGTGCCGAGGATTCCGCCCCCGATGACCGTGACGTCCCACGGCTCCATGGTCCGCTGGAGCGGAAGAAGCCCCGGGTTATTATCCCTGCGTACGCACGCGGCGGAGGGCCGACCTCAGGACGTGCAATGGGTACGCCAGGAACCTCGTCGCTTGGCGGAGCGCCCGCCGGCGAATCTCATCCGCCGACAGGAACACCTCCTTCAATTCCGGGATCTCGACCTTCGGGGCGAAGAACACGTACACGGGGATCCCGGCGGCGAAGAGCGCGAGGGAGACCGCGATCTGCAGCGGATCCACGAGGACGATGAGGAGGATGGAGAACGCCGCCCCCAGGAGCGGGACGACGATCTTCCCTCGCAGCTCCGACGCGATCCTCGGATGGCGTTTCGCCAACCGCATCGCCGAGAGGCACGTCGCGAGATACGCGACGGCCAGGAGGAACACGGACGCGTTGATCAACGCCGCCAATCCGCCGACGAGGCTCGCGACGTACGCCGCGGTGCAGAGGACCGTCAAACCGACGTACGGGGTGCGGAACCTCCCATGCCGCCGACTGAACGCCTTGGGCAGGAAACCGTCCAACGACATGGCGTACGCGAGCCGCGACGTCCCGATCGTACCGGATTCGTCCGCGCCGGTGATCGACAGCAGCGCGCCGACGCCGACCACGCCGATCGCGCCGGCCGTCAGGATGCCCGGCGACGCGAAGATGGCGGCCGTCGCGTCGATCAAGGGGCTGCTCGACGACGCGAGCGTGCCTCGGGGGACCGCGCCGATGACGACGAAGTTCGTGAGCAGGTAGAACGTCGTGACGATGAGCATGCCGAGCACGATGGCCTTGGGGATCGTCCGCGCGGGCCGCTCGATCTCGTCCGCCGGAAGCGTGGATTGCTCGAAGCCCGCATACGCCCAGAAGATCAGCACGAGCGCCTGCCCGAAGGCGCGGAGGTCGCCTGCGACGAAGGGCGTGAGGTTCGACGCGACCGTGTCGGGCCGGAGGCCGACGAAGACGAGCCCTCCGAGGATGATCAGCACGAGGGGACTGAGCTTCGCGATCGTGAGCAGGTCGTTGACCCGGCCCGCCATCTTGACCCCGACGATGTTCGTCCCGAGGACGATTCCGATGAACGCCGCCTTGAGCAGCGCGCGTCCGAGATCGTCGATCCCCGGGACGAGGGCGACGAAATACTGGGCGAACGCGACCGGGAACACCGCGAGAGAGAACCATTCCGCCAGCAGGAGGCCCCAGCCCACCATGAATCCGGGGAACGGGCCGGAGACCGCCTTGACGTAGGCGTAGGGCCCGCCGACCTTCGGGAGGAACATGACGCAGTACGCGAACGAGAGGGCGATGACGCCCGCCATGACGCCGGCGAGGACCCAGACGACGAGGGACGCGGGGCCGACCAGCCGCGCGCCGATCGCCGTGGCCACGTACACGTCCGCGCCGATGATCGCCCCGACGACGAGGTTCGTCACGTCGAAGGTGTTCAGCCGCCGAATCGTTTCGCCCGTGCGGACCCCTCGGCAAGCCGCCCGGCGTTCACCCGGGCCAGGGGACGCCCAGGTCGTTCCCGATCTTCTTCAGCTCCTCCGCCACCTTCGGACCGAGAGGGATTCCTTCCTTGCGGTGCGCCTCCGTGCGGGCATAGCTCTTCTCTCCGTGCACGTAGATCCGATCTTGGCCCTCGGCTTTCGGGCTCTCTTTCA
>VBMM01000213.1 GCA_005878415.1 Methanobacteriota archaeon | reverse complement strand
GAGATCTACCGCCTCCTGCGGGAGCGCGAGCTCCCGATCCCGGAGACGTGGGAGACGTACATCTCCGTCCACGGGAGCACGAAGGAGAACTGGGAGCACATCCTCCCGAAGATGGGCTACATGGCGAAACTCCGCAACCTTCGGAACTTCCTGGACAAGGGCGTGGACCTCGAGCCGGTCCTAGAGCATTTGACGAACCGCAAGGCGGTGCGGAACAGCAAGCAGTTCCCATTCCGGTTCTTCAGCGCGTATCGGGAGCTTGAGAACCATCCGAGCCCGGAGACGCCGGCCGTCCTCGAGTCGCTCGAGACGGCCCTCTCGATCAGCGTCGAGAATGTCCCGGAGTTCAAGGGCACAACGTTCCTCAGTGCGGACAACAGCGGCTCGATGCAGGCCCCGGTGAGCGCGCGCTCGAAGGTGAAGCGCGCCGAGGTCGCGGACCTGCTCCAGGCGATCGCGAACGAGATTTGCGACAAGGCGATCACGTCCGTGTTCGCTCAGGGCTTCAAGGTCGTCCACACGATCAAGAGCGCCGGCATCCTAGCGAACACGCGGCGGTTCCTCGAGACGAACGTGGGCATGGCGACGAATGCCTTCCTCGCGATCCGCTATCTGAACAAGGAGCGCATCCACGTCGACCGGATCCTACTGTTCAGCGACATGCAGTGCTACGACACGCGGGATCCCGGCCGCTACCTGGGATGGCCGCAGGGCGCCTCGCTCGCCGAGGAGCTGAAGAATTACAAGGCGAGTGTGAACCCCGAGGTGTACCTGTACTCGCTGGACCTCGCGGGTTACGGAACCGCACAGTTTCCGAAGGATGAGGCCCGGGTCTGCATGATCGCAGGTTGGTCGGAGCGCCTGCTGAACTTCATCCCGTTGTACGAGTCTCTAGGGACGGGTGGACTCGAGGCGATTGACAAGATTCGCCTGGAGGAACTGGATGAAGCGAGGAAGCGCGCCCGCGAGGAGGAACCCTTTGAAGAGTGACCCCGCCCGCCCTAGTCGGTTGGTGCGGGTCACCATCGTTTTGCCCAAGTGGCTCTACGACGAAATCGAGGGACGCCGGGGGCTCGTCAAGCGATCGACCTTCATCGCGGATCTGCTTCAGAAAAGCGTTGTGAACGCTGAAGCGATCGGGCCTAAAGCCGTTCGGCGGAAGTGATGCTGACTCGGCAGGCCCGGCGCCGTAGGATCCGTTTTCCATCAATGCCGAAACGTGGCACTCCAACTCCCGCCACTTAGAGGCCGGGTTGGCAGCCGGCATTGGACACTTGACGTCGTGAGCCCGAGCTTCGACGAACCCTCTTATACCGATGGGCGTCATCCGATCGGCCCATGGCCTGGCAGAGCGTCCCGCGGATCCACGAGGTCCGACTGTTCCGGAAGCGCAACGTGGTCGGTGTGGGGATCGCGAAGAAAGTCGCCCGCGGTCGTCAGACCGACGAGCCTTGCGTGGTCGTCTTCGTCGAGCGGAAGGTCCCGAGGGCCCAGCTCCGGCCGCAGGATCTGATCCCGGCGACGATCGAAGCGATGAAGACGGACGTCGTCGAGACCGGTCGGATTCAGGCCCTCGAAGCGAGGACGGGTCGGTGGAGGCCCGCTCCGGGCGGCGTCAGCATCGGCCACTACCGGATCACGGCCGGCACCCTCGGGGCCGTCGTGCGGCGCGCCGGCGTCCGGATGATCCTGAGCAACAACCACGTCCTCGCGAACGCGAACGCGGCGGCGGTCGGGGACCCGATCTTGCAGCCCGGACCGTACGATGGCGGGACGGACCGAGATCGGATCGCGACCCTGGAAGCGTTCGTGCCGATCCTCTTCGATGGCTTCTCGGACTTCCTCCTGAGCCTCTTCGGCATCACGCGGCCGGTGCGGAACGTGGTGGACGCCGCGCTGGGGAAACCGCTGAACGATGCCGACGTATCTGACGAAATCTTGGAGATCGGGACTGTCTCCGGGACGGCGTCCGGGACGATCGGGATGCCGGTCAAGAAGAGCGGCCGGACGACCGGCCTCACGGAGGGCAAGATCACCGCGGTCGCCGCGACCATCCGCATCTTCTACAGCCTGACGCGCACCGCCCGATTCCGCGATCAGCTCGTTGCATCGGCCCTGTCCCAAGGCGGCGACAGCGGTTCCTTGATCGTGGACGCCGACGACCGTGCGGTCGGCCTCTTGTTCGCGGGCAGCTCGAACACGACGATCCTCAATCCGATCGGTGAGGTCGAGCGTCTCCTCGGGATCGGATTCTAGGCGGCTAGGCCGAACCACCGCGGCTGGTGAGCCGCCTGGGCGGACGTGAGGAGAGCCGGAGTCGGGAAAGGATCGCCGGGCTAGAGCCGAAACGCGTTGATGAGCAGGCGCGTGATCATCGCGGCGGTCACGGACAGGACGATGATCGTCAACTGCCCGAGCATCCGCGAGTCGTACGGCCACGTGCGGATGTTCGCCACCTCGTGCATCTCCATTTCGAGGACTTGCAAGCTCGTCAGTTCCCGCAGGCGTCGTTCGACGAGCGCGAGCGCCTCGCCTTCCGAGGGCGGGTCGCCATCGCGGAGGTCCGCCACCGTTTGGACGAAGCGGGTTCGG
>VBMM01000212.1 GCA_005878415.1 Methanobacteriota archaeon | reverse complement strand
TCGGGGGTCGCGCTTTCACGCCAGCCCTTAAGTAGCGCGGCACCGTAGGAACCGACCGCGACATGTTCTGCGTGGAATGCGGTGCCGAAGGCCCAACCTACGACGGCTTGTGCGCCAAGGACTTCACGAGGAAGCACGCGGTCGTCCGTGCCCCGGAGGTCCTCGACGTCGAGCGCTGCGCCTCCTGCGGTTCCTTCCGGTTCCAATCCGGCTGGTCGAAGCTCGACCGGGATCTCGCCGCCACGCGGTTGTTCCGGGAACGCATCCCCGTCGAGCGGCCGTTCGAGCGGGTGACTTTCACCTTCGTCGCGCGCGAAGAGGACGCGAACAACCTCGCCCTGACCGTCAAGGCCGTCGGCCGCTTCCAGGACCTCGAGTCCGTGCAAGGGTTCCGCACGCGCCTCCGCATCAAGCCGTCGCTGTGCGACAGCTGCCAGAAGCAGCGGGGCCGGTACTACGAAGGGATCCTGCAGGTGCGGGGCGAGGGCCGCGAACTCACGCCGGCGGAACTCCGCACGATCCGGACGTTCGTTGTCGCCCGGGTGGATCGGAACGCCGAGGAGGGGGCGTTCGTCTCGCGAATGGAGGAGGTCCACGGCGGACTCGACTTCTACGTGAGCACGAACGCCCTCGGGAAGAACCTCGCCCGCGAAGTCGCCGACGCCTTCGGCGGCTCCGTAACCGCCTCCCCGAAACTGTTCGGGCAGAAGCAAGGTCGCGAGGTCTTTCGAGTCACGTCCCTCGTCCGCTTGCCTCCGTTCCGAGTCGGCGACGTGGTCCGGCACAAAGCGCGCCTCGCCGAGGTCGTGGCCGTGAGGCCTTTCGTCGTCCTGCGCGATCTCGCGTCCGGCGAGGAACGACGCTTCAAGGCGAAAGAGGTGCGGAGCGCGCGGCGTCTCGAGGCGGAGCGGTTCGACGCACGGATCGAGAGGCCCGCATCCGGCGAGGCGATCGCGATCCATCCGGAGAGCGGGGAGGGACGCCCGGTGACCCCGCGGCCGAAGGAACGGACCGCGCGCGCGGTCGTCGTCTGGACCTCGGAAGGCGCCTTCCTGTCCGCGTTGCCGGCGGACGCCTCGAAGAATTAAAGGGCGTCACGGGGTTGTCCGAGCAATGAAGGTGGCCCTGGGCTGCCGCGCCCTGGACGACCTCCTGAGTGGGGGAGTCGAGGACGGCTGCATCACGCTCCTGCACGGGGAAGCGGGGAGCGGAAAGACGAACTTCTGCCTGCAGCTCGCGCGGAACGTCGTGCGCTCCGGACGCAAGGTGATCTTCATCGATACGGAAGGGGTATCGCTCGAGCGCCTTCGGCAGATTTGCGGAGACGATTTCGAGGTCGTCGCGAAGAACATCCTCTTCTCCGAGCCGTACAGCTTCGAGGAGCAGGAGAGGCTGATCGAGAAAGCCGTCAAGATGACCGAGGGCAATCCCGAGGTCGGGCTGATCGTCATCGACAGCATCACGATGCATTATCGCCTGACGATGCGCGACGAGACCCGGCGCGAGGAGCGGTACGGCCTCACACGGCAAATCGCCAGACTGCTCCGGGTGTCGCGGCAGCGGAACATCCCTGTCGTCGTGACATCGCAGGTGTACACGGACATCGACACGGGCCGGTACATGCCGCTGGGCGGCCACATGCTCAGCCACAACGCGAAGACGATCGTGCGTTTCGAGCGGACGGGGATCAGCACCCGGACGGCCGTCCTCGAGAAGCACCGGCACGAGGAGGAGGGCAGCCGGGCGACTTTTCGGATCACGGCGCACGGCTTGGAGGACTAGCGCACTCGGCTCCGCTGGACGTCGAGGAGCGCCTCCAGGAGCGAACGCGCCTCGGGATCCTTCGACGGCAGTCGGCTCAGATCCCGTTTGGCGGCCCCGATGTGCTCCGCAATCCGCTTCTCGGTCTCCGGGAGGGCTTCGGCGCGGAGGAATCCACGGACCGCGGCCACGTCTCGGCGGGTCGTTCGAGTCCCGCGGCCGTAGGCCCGCGAGAATGCGGCGCGATCCGCGGGACGGAGCCGCTCCATCGCGAGCACGTACAGTCGCGTCCGCTTCCCCTGGCGGATGTCCCCTTCGGCCGACCCACCGATCCTCGATTCGACGACGCCCGCGCCCAGGAGGTCGTCCCGATCCTGGAATGCGACCGCGAAATGGCGCGCGAACGACTCGAGGGCCACGCGATCCTCCGAGGCCGCGCCGGCCGCGATCGCCGCGGTAGCCGCCGCCCCGAGGTAGAGCCGCGCCGTCTTCGCCTCGCTCATCCGCACATATTCCGCCTCGGGGATGCGGCGGACGCGCTCGAAGTCGATGTCGAGGCCTTGGCCGTCGCTGAGGACCAGATCGACCGACGTCAGCTCGGAGAGAAGGTCGAGGCGCACGGCGGGAGGGAGATCGACCGCGCCTTCGATGGCGCGCTCCCCCAGCGAGCGGAGGCGCAGGGCGTCGAGGATCGCCTGCGACGCGCCGTACCGATGTCGGCGGGTGCGGAAGACGACGGCGGGGCGGCCGGCGTCAGGGCCGCGATACAGCTTCGCGTTCGTCGCCCAAGCGCTCGGGACGGTCCGGCGCCGCACGTCTTCGTCCATGATGTCGTCGAGGAACAGCGTGTAGAGGTGGTACCATTCCACCCACGTCGCCGCGCGCTCGAGGCCGCGAGACGGCCGCTCGCCCGTCAGGAGGCGGTAGCCGGCGAGAGCGAGCGCGTAGCGGTACCGCTTCCCCGCGGTGAAGAGCCGCGCGTTCTCCCGCATCGTCCTCGTGGACGGGAAGGCGCCCGCGGGGTGCTCCGCCGCGTACTCTTCCCATACTTCGACGATGTGGGCGTTCGACAAATCCCGGTACGGCTTCAGGAGGGAC
>VBMM01000036.1 GCA_005878415.1 Methanobacteriota archaeon | reverse complement strand
CCTGGGGCGCCTGGGGGATCCTGGAGAAGCTGTCGATCGAGGCGCTCGGATTCGCGGGCAACGCGGGCGTGTACGTGCTCGTCTCGACGCCGATCTATCTCATCATCGCACGAAAGGGATTCGACCGCCGGCAGGCGTGGGATCGGACCGGGGTGCGGGAGGCGCTGCCGTCGCTCCTGCTGTTCGGGATCGCGGGGATCACGATCTTCCTCGCCATCGGGCTCGGTCCTCTCGCCGTCGTCGTGCCGCTCACGACCGCGTACCCGATGGTCGCGATCCTCGTGCGGCGGTTGTGGATGGACGAGCGAATGACGCTCCCGCAGAAGTTCGCCGTCGGACTCGCGATGCTCGGCGCCGTCCTCGCGGCGTTGTGAGCCTGCAGCGCCAAGCTTTTCAACGCGGGTCCGTCTCGCCTCCGCGTGTTCCGGCCCTGGCGCAGCTTCCCGACGATGGTCGCCTCGGGCCTCGTCGTCGGATTCGCGACGGGCGGCTTCCCCGCGTATTCCAAAGAGATTTCCCAGCTCGCCCTGGCCGTCGGGATGATGTTCTCCCTGTCCGAGATCACCCTGGAAGGGATCTCGCCACGCGCCGAACTCCGCGGCTTCCTCGTCTCGTTCGCCATGACCTACGTCCTGCTGAGCGGCGTGATCCTCGCGTTCGCGTACGCGAGCGAGGAGGCGGCGATCCGGGACGGGTGGGTGCTCATGGCCGCCGTTCCGCCGGCGGTCGCGGTCGTGCCGATCACCGCCTACCTCAAGGGCGACACGCGCCGCGCGCTCGTCTCCCTCGCGATCCTCTACCTCCTCGGCCTCGTGCTCGTGCCGCTCGTCACCGTCGCCTTCACGACGCAGGCCGTGCCTATCTCCGAGCTCGTGCTTCAAACCGTTCTCCTGGTCGGCCTCCCGCTCGTCGCTTCCCGCGGGATCGCCCAGTGGCCGCGAGGCCGGGAGAGTCGATCGACCGTCGTCAGCGTATCGTTTTTCTTCCTCGTGACGGCGATCGCGGGCTCCACGCGGGGCCCTCTCCTCGCGCGACCGGACGTCCTCGGCATCCTCTCGCTCCTTGCCCTCCTCCGGACGTTCGGCGTCGGCGGCCTAGTGCTGCTCGTGTCCCGTGCCGTCGGGACATCGAGGGAGACGCGTCTCTCGCTCACCGCATTCGCATCGTTCAAGAACCTTGGGCTGACCGTCGTCCTCGCGTTCGCCGTGTTCGGGCCGACCGCGACGCTTCCCTCGATTGTGTCGCTGGTCTTCGAGATCCTCTGGCTCGCGGCGCTGCCGCTCCTCTTCCGAGCATCGGATCCACCTGGACCCGCACCCGTGTAGCCGTCGTTACGCCGACGCCGGCCGCAACTCGAGGGCGTTCGATACCGCGCGCTTCAGCGATGTGTAGTCTTTCGGGTCCCGGAACACGTCGCGACCGTCTACGATGACCGCGAAGCCACCCCCGACACGGTGGCGCAGGCCGAGCCACACGCCGCGCGGCGAATCGATTCCGACGACCTCGATCCGAATCCGATTCCCGAAATCTCGGAACAGGACCTCTGCGAGCTCGTGCGCCCGCTCCGCGTTCTCGATCATGAATGGCGGGGTCTCGCGGATCTCCTCCTCTCGCAATGCGTCGACCGTGCGGTTCGTGAAAGGTTGGGCGCACGCAGGTCCGCAGGGTTTGAGCATCGCCGGCAGGAGGCCGAGGAGCTGAATCCGCGGCGGTCGCGACATCTCGCTATCAGATAGGCGAACCGCGCTATGTGCCTTCCGGAGCCGCCCCGCGCACCCTCCCACACCGGCCGGCAAGCGTGACTTTTAAGCGGCCTGACACGCATACCCGTGGCGGCCCTTCGCACGGGGCCGGGGTAACTCGGGAGGCGGGCGAGTGGTAGACTTTCTGGCAACACCGTTCTTGTGGGTCGTCGCGACGATCGTGCTCTATGGGATCGCCTACTGGGGATACGCGAAATGGATCGACCGGAACGTCTGGCGCTCCGATGCGAAGAAGACCACGCCCGCGCACATGTACATGGACGGCGTGGAGTACTTCCCCACGAGTCGCTACGTCCTCTGGGGCTATCAGTTCAAGAGCGTCGCGGCGCTCGGCCCGATCCTCGGGCCGTTCATCGGGATCACGTTCGGATGGCTCCCTGCGCTGATATGGATTATCGCTGGGAACTTCTTCATCGGCTGGCTGCAGGACTACGGCTCGATGATGCTCTCCGTGCGGAAGGAGGGCCGCTCGTTCGGGCCGATCACGTACGAGTTCACAGGGGCCCGCGGACGCACGAACCTCCTCGCGTTCGTGCTGTTCTATCTCATCATCATCTCGGCGGCGTTCATCGCCTTGATCGCCTCTTTCTGGAACGCATTCCCCGGGACGTTCGTCGCGACGATCGGGATCATCCTCGCAGGCGTGCTGTGCGGGCAGCTCTTGTACCGCTTCAAGGTGAACGTCTTTGCGGTCACCGGCATCGGCCTGGCCCTCGTCGTCGTGAGCATCTATCTGGGGGTTGCATTCCCGGTCTCCTTGCCATGGGGGGTCTGGAATGTCCCGGTGTGGGCGTTCATCTGCGCCATCATCCTGTATGCGGCCGCCGTCCTGCCCACGCCGACGTTCATCCAACCGACCAACTACCTAGCGTTCTACCCCGCGTATGCGGCGATCATCCTCATCCTGGTGGGCGCGCTCCTGACGCCGTTCTGGCCGATCCAGATCGGGTCGTTCGTGATCGGGCCCCCGGCACCGATCAACGTCCAGATGCCCGCGGGACCCTTCTTGACCGATCCTCAAGGGATCCTCGGACCGATTTGGCCCATCCTGTTCGTCGCCATTGCGTGCGGGGCGATCTCCGGTTGGCACAGCCTCGTGAGCAGCTCGTCATCGTCGAAGCAGCTCGACATCGAGACGGATGCGCTTCCCGTCGGCGGAGGGGCGATGTTCTCCGAGGGGCTCCTTGCCCTCGCCTCGCTGATCGCATACATGGTCCTCGTGCCGTCGTTCTTCGCGGGCCGGACGAACGTTGCTGCATGGGTGGCGGGAGCGGTCGTCCTGACTTCCCCGTTCCTCGGGAATCTGACGGCGCCGGTCCTGACGACGTTCTTCGGGCTCGTGCTGATCATCTATGCGCTCACCGTTCAAGCGCTCGTCACGCGCTTCTTCCGCTTGGTGGCGGGGGAAACGTGGGCTGAGGGGCGGTTCCATGCGCTTTCAAACAAGCACGTGTCGACCGTCGTCGGCCTCGCGGTTCCTTGGGGATTCGCGGTCTCCGGGAGCTGGTGGGCGCTCTGGCTGTACTTCGGCGGCGCGAATCAGCTCCTCGCGGGCCTCGCCATCATGCTGATCACGATTCACCTCGCGAGGACACGCGCTCCGACGAGGTACTCCCTCGTCCCGGGAGCGTTCATGATCGTCACGACGCTCGCCGCCCTGCTCTGGCAAATCTACACCTTCGGCAATTCCGTCGTGCAGTATCTCGGGAACGTCCCGTACCCGTCCGGCACGAACGCGGACCCTTCCGTCTGGATCCTGAGGAATGTCCGTCCTCCGATCAACGTGAAGGACTATGCCTTCGTCGCCCTCGGGATTAACGCGGTGTTCGTCCTCGTCGGCGTGATCCTGTTCATCGCGGGCCTGTCGATGGCGATCCGGCTGTTCCAGAGTTACCGCTCGAGTCTCGCTGAAGCGCGGGCGAAAGCGCCCGCGGCCGCGGACGGCGGGTCGCGGGAGGACTAGCCAGTCGGAATGCGGCAAGGCTATTGAGCCCCGCATGCATCACGTGGACGAGGGTGAGACAGCTGGGGGACTCGAAGGGACCACCGCACCCGAAGAGCCGGGGACGGAAGGTCAGGGACGCCGCGAAGGGCGTCCTCTACGGAATGGCGGCGCACGGCCACGTGACCGCGGCGTTGCGGACCCGGATGTACCTTGAGCACCTCTTCATGTTCATCACGCTCGGCGACATGCTCGGCGTGCCCGTCATCCCGCCATACTACTCCCTGAAGATCCTCCCGTACGCGGTGCCGAACATCAAGAGCTGGAAGCAGCGCGTGTTCCGAGAGCGGGACTTCACGGACCAGGTCTTCTGAGGGAGTCCATGGGCCTCGCCTCCTACTTCGAGAAGAAAGGCGACGCGGGGATCGTGATCTTCGCGGGGAAGGGCGGCCTGGGCAAGACGACGTGCAGTGCCGGCCTGAGCCACTACATGGCATCGAAGCGGGCGCGCAAGGTCCTCTGCTTTTCCACCGACCCCCAGGCGAGCCTGAGCGACATCTTCGATCGCGACATCTTCGGCAAAGGGCAGGTCCGCGTGATCCCGAACCTCGACGTCGTCGAGATCGATGCGGACCGGCGCGTGGCCGACTACCAGGCGGAGGTCAAGCAGAAGATCCTCACGATGTACGGCCTCTCGGAGTTGCCTACCGAGATCGAGGAGTACATCGACTCGACGTCCGCGGAGCCCGCGATGTACGAGTCCGCGACGTACGATGCGATGGCCGACCTCGTGTCGACGAGCGGGCACGACCTCTACGTCTTCGACATGCCGCCCTTCGGCCACGGCGTGCGCATGATCGCAATGGCGGGGATCCTGAGCAAGTGGGTCGGCAAGATTACCGAGGCGCGAGAAAAGGCGCAGGAATACGAAGCGGTCGCAGCGACCCTCAAAGGGGCCAAGATCTCGGAGGACGAAGTCCTGAAGGAGCTTCAGGAGATCCAGGCCAAGATCACGCGCTTCACGGATCTCATGGTCGACCAACGCCGGACGTCCTTCTTCATGGTCCTAATCCCGGAGCGGATGGCGATCCTCGACACGGAGCGGGCGCTGGAGATGTTCGATGCGCTCGGCCTGCAGATGGCCGGCCTCATCGTGAACCAGGTCTATCCGGCGGAACTCGCGGACGCGAAGGGCGGCGAGGCGGTCGAGTTCCTGCGGAATCGCACGCGGATGCAGCAGAAGTACCTCGACGAAATCCGCTCGAAGTTCGCGGGCAAGGTCGTCGCGGTCCTCCCGATGTATCCTCGCGAGCCGCGAGGCCTCGACATGATCGAGACGGTCTCGCACGACCTGCTGTTCGGTCCCGCGTTCTAGCGTGATGCGATGACGACCCTCCTCGAACTCCTCGAACAGCGCCCGAAGATGCGGTACATCTTCACCGGAGGGAAAGGCGGCGTCGGGAAGACGGCCGCTGCGGCAGGCCTCGCCTACCACCTCGCATCAAAGGGGGATCGGGTCCTCCTCGCGTCCCTGAACCCCGTGCACTCCCTGTCGAGTCTCTTCGGTCAGAGCTTGTCCGGCGGCAAGGTCGTCGAGGTGAAGGGCGCGAAGAACGTGCACGCCGTGGAGGTCGAGACATCCGAAGTCGTCGAGCGATACCGGAACTCGATCCGAGGACGCGTCAAGGAGTTCCTCAAGTGGGCGGACATTCCCCTTGACGCCCGACCGTTCATCGAGATCGCCACGACGAACCCCGCGTTCGAGGAGAGCGCGATGTTCGACCGCATGGTCGATTACATCCTCAAGGAAGGCGAGTCGTTCGACCGGGTAATCTTCGACACCGCGGCGGTCGCGAATGCCGTGCGGCTGATCGGCCTGAGCAAGATCTACGGTCTCTGGCTCACTCGCATGATCGACTCCCGCAAGGAGGCGCTGAGCATGCGGGTCCAGCTGTCTTTCCGCAAAGAGAAGGTGATGGAGGAAGTCCGCAAAGACCCACTCATGGCGGACCTGATCTCGATGAACGAGCGGTTCGAGAAGGCGAAAGGGGTCCTGGTGGACCCCGAGCGGACCGCGTTCTTCTTCGTCACCTTGCCGCTCGCGCTGCCTATCGCGGTCGTCCGTCGGTTCATCGGGATGGTCCAGAAGTTCAACATCCCGATCGGCGGCGTGATCGTGAACGAGGTCTTGCGTGCCGACGTCGCGCTCCAGACGGGCGCGGGCGACTACCTGGCGAATAAGTATCACGAGCAAACGGCTTACATGAAGGTCCTGTACCGAGACCTTGGGCCTCTCGTGCGCGGGTACATTCCGCTCTATTCGACGGAGGTCACCGGCGTCGACATGGTCCGCCGGGTCTCGGAGGACCTGATGTCGTACACGCCCTCCTTCGCCGCCGAGTTGGCGGGCACGGCATGAAGCCGACGACCCGCGAACACGTGATCGCCGCAACGCACTTCGTCCTCGGGCCGTCGAACTTCCTCATGCTCCGACTCCCGGAGAACTGGGACCTTCGGCTGGGCCGCACGCCCATGGACATCGACTATACGATCCCGTGGGAAGGCGTCCGTTGGGCCCAGGAGGGGCGCGCGTCCGCGTTGCTCGTCGATTCGAAGGCGCGACGCGCGATCGAGCTGAGCGTCCGGACGGCCCGCGGATCCATTCCTCCACCGAAGCTCGTCGATCCGCACCCGGGCGTCTGCCGGGTCGGAGGGCACGATGCCACATACGCCGTCGGGGCCACGAACCTGGGACTCTTCGGGACGAAGCGCTATACGGTCCTTCACGTCGCATACCGCTGCGATGAGACGCAGCGCGGCGTCGACCTCCGGTTCATGCACAAGGGGAGCGCGGAGATGCTCGAGGCGTTCATCCCTCCGCTCGAACGGGCCCGCTGCCACTAGCCGACGAGTCGCTCAGCGAGCGACCGGATCGCCGCGACTCCCCGCGCCGCGTGCCCCGTTTCGACGGAAACCGAGGCCGCGATCCCCGGTTCGCTTCCCGCCGTCACGTGCAACGCCGTAATCGTCTCGAACGACGCCGAACCTAGGTCCTCGAAGAGTCGGCGGGCCTCCCGCTCATCGTCGGCGGAGAGGAGGAATTCCCGACCGTCCAGGGAGACCGTCGACCAGTCGCCTTTCGTGCGGGCGCGCCGACGACCGATCCGGGTCATCGGATCGATGAGCTCGAACCCGATCCGCGGATTCGCGCGGAGCGATGCCTCCACGAGCGCCGCATCCCGCCGCCCCTGGGCCGTCCCGATCGCCCAGTTGATGGGCATCTCTCGGGGCCGAAGCGTGACCGTGACCGAGACATCTCGGAACGGGGCGTTCGCCCCCTCGGTCGTCATCCGGAACGCGGTCGTCCCGAACCACCGGATATGGGATGTGCCGCCGAGGGCGAGGACCGCGCCTTTGAGTTCCGTCGCGACGCGGCCGGCCAGCCGCCGGGAGTAGACGAAGGCGGCGTAGTACCATCCGAGGAAGAAGACCGCCAGCGCGAAGACCGCGACCAGCCCCCAGTCGACGTCCGCCACGGCGGCGGGATGTGCGGAGCGGCCCTAAAGCCCTCGGGTGGAAAGGAAAACGTTTACCCGCGCCCGCCCATCCGCGCGGATCGGGGAGAGTGTGAGCCGCGTCCGGCGGGCCCTTCGGGTCGTGAAAGAGATCCTGTGGGGGCTCTTCATGTACGACCTGTACACGGAGACGATGAAGATGCGGCTCCGGTACAACGACGCGGTCAACCTGCTCGTCTTCTCCGAGCAGCTCGGCATCCCGCTCATGAATTCCTACGTCTCGATGCGCCTGCTCCCGTACTTCGTCGGGGAGCTCGAGGGTTGGAAGCGCCGCGAGATGCGGGAGCGGGACTTCCTAGAAGAGGCGCCGGACATCCACTAGGCGTGCGCGTGCGGCCGCACTGCCAGCAGTCGTCCCGCGCGATTCCGTTCCAGATGCCGCACGACGCACACGACCATCGCCGCGCGAGCGGGATGTGGGACGCATCATGTCTCACGTCGCCGATGCGGTGACCGCAGCTCCAACACCGATCGAGGGCGAACTCGTTTGGCTGCGTGCACACCTGGCACATCCAATCTCGCCGACGGGATGCGGGGTGTGGCCCGCGGCGGTATCCCCACGCGAACACGGCGACGCACGAAAGCAGGAACGCCGTGAGGGCGACGGGGAGCGCGTCCATGCGGGACCGCGACGTCCGTTCCCGGACCCGACCAAATAGGTTCCCGGCCGCTTATCCGAAATGAAACCTTTCCGTGGCGGTCAGTGACCGATGACTCGCGAGCCGAAGTAGAACGTCACGACGAGCGACAGCGCGTCCTCCGCCTTGCCCGCGAAGGCGCTCACCTGGTTCGTCGCGAGGGCGTAGCAGATGTAGCCCGTGAGCGCGAGGGCCCCGAACGCGGTCGCGTCGCGGAAGAACGTCGCGAGGCGCTTTCGGACCGGGCTCGTGTGCGCGCGGCGATGCACGAGCCATGAGACGGCGTATCCGCCGACGTACCCTCCGAGGACCTCGAGCACGGCCGTGAGGGCAAGCGGGATGCCCGAGAACGTGGGATTGTGCCAGAGGAACCAGCCCGCGAGGCCGAGGAACCCGAGGAGGAGGAGCGCGCGGACCAGCCGGGGACGATGCGGGGGAGGCGGCGCGGTGGGCGACCGGGGCGGGATCGCCGTCGCGTGGCTCCCGAAGTAGAACGCGACGACGACCACCACCGCGTTGATGACCACCGTCGGGACGGTCGTGCCCAGGATCAGCAGATAGCCGTACGTCGCGGTGACGACGACCGCAATGCCGCCGCGGACGCTGCCTCGCGGCAGGCGGAGCGGCTCGGGAGATTGGATTGGCGGAGAAACCGCCACGGAGCGCGCGACGGGGGGCGCGCGACTTAAGCATGCCGACGGAAAAGTCAGAGGATCCCGGCGAAGGCCCGGGCGAGTCGCCGGAGCAATCCCGAGTCAGGGGCGGGGTCACGGTTTTCGTGCGCTGGGCCCTCCGGAGTGCGGGCGCCCGGGAACATGCGGAGGGGCCAGTCCGAACCGAGCTCGGCTCGCAGGTATCGCTCCTGGTCCCGAGGCTTCGTCGCCACGCCCGGCGCGCCGTCCCACCCCAGGAAGCTGCCGCGGCTCGGACCGCGTACCGTGGAATCGATCGGTCGGCGCCAATCCAGGGAACCGATGCCGATCAGAGGAGCCACCGCCGGACCCATGAATCCGCCCCCTGAAACACGCTCTCCCGGACGGCCACAGGCGCGCTCGCCGGGGTGTCATCCTCATTCACACCATGCTTTGCAAATTGTCCGTTTCTCTTGTTCCAACGCATGTTTGGCTAATGGAAACAGTAGTTAATAAAGCATCCGTTTTAGTAATGGAAACGCTTATAAACTCCGACAAATATTCATTGTTTCGAGGCGACCATGAAGGCGTTCAAGGTGATCCGAGATCCGGAGGCGTTCCAGCTGCTCGGGGACGAGACCCGACGGCGCGTGATCTACCTGCTGCGAGCGAAGGAGATGACCGTGAGCCAGATCGCGGCGGAGCTCAACCTGACGCCGCAGGCGATCTACCACCACATCCGCAAGATGCGCGATGCGGGCCTCGTCGAGGTCGCTCGCGAGGAACGGGTGGATCATTTCATCGAGACGTATTATCGAGCGACCGCGGAGGTCTTCAACTTCTCCCATGGCGAGGGGATGTCCCCGGCGGACGCCGCGGCCAGAGTCGAGGAGACCCTGAAGGCGCTCGGTCGGATCGGGTTCCGCGTGAAGGCGGACCCTCAATCCGTGTCCGAGTTCGTTGAGGTGGAGAAGCGGTTGAATCAAATCGACGAGAAGATGGAGCGGGAGGAGTCGATCGCGGGAATGGACGACATCGATTTCTTCGTGAAGCAGAAGGTCGCGCACCTCGCGGGCCTGCTCTCGATGAGCGACAAGGAATTTACCGAGTACCTCGGCCTCCAGCGCGAACACCGAAAGATCCTGCGCTCCCTCGTCGAGGAGCCCGTGAAGACCGAAGTGGTCTCGCCGAAGGGCTAGAGCTCGCCGATCTCCTCGCGCGAGATGACGATTCGCTGGATCTGCGAGGTGCCTTCCCAGATTTGGAAGATCTTCGCGTCCCGCATCCACTTCTCGACCGGCTCGTCCTTCATGTAGCCCGCGCCGCCGAGGATCTGCACCGCGTCCGTCGTGACCTCCATCGCCATGTCCGCGGCCAAGAGCTTCGCGATGCTCGCCTCCTTGTTCATCGGCATGCCCTGGTCGAGCATCCACGCCGCCCGCCAGACGAGGAGGCGCGCCGCATCGATCTTCGCCTTCATGTCCGCGAGCATGAACGCGATTGCCTGTTTCTTCGCGATTGGCGATCCGAACGCCTTCCGTTTCCGGGCGTAGTCGAGGGCGTACTCGTACGCCGCGCGCGCGATCCCGACCGCGCCCGCCGCGACGAGCGGCCGGGACGACTCGAGCGTCTTCATCGCGCCGTAGAACGCCGTCCCCTCGTCGGATCCGAGCACGTTGTCCACGGGGATGCGGCAGTCGTCCAGGAGGACTTCGGCGGTGTGGCTCGCCCGGACCCCCATCTTGTCCTCGACCTTGCCCATGGTCAGCCCGGGCGTGCCGTGCTCGACGACGAACGCCCGGATGCCGAAGTACCCAAGGCTCTTGTCGATCGTCGCGAAGACGACGTGGAGGTCCGCGATCCCGCCGTTCGTGATGAAGCGCTTCACCCCGTTCAACACCCATCCGTCGCCTTTCTTCACGGCCGTCGTCGAGATGTTCGCGACGTCGCTGCCCGCGTCCGGCTCGGTGAGGCAAAGAGCGCCGAGGCGCGCCTCCGGGCCGGTGAAGCGCGTGAGGAAGCGTTTCTTCTGGTCCTCCGTCCCCATGTGGATGATCGGCAGGTACGCGAGGCCCGCGCCGATGAGCCCCGTGGCCATGCCCGCGCAGCCCCAGTTCAGCTCCTCCATGACGATGACGTGCGTCAGGGTCGAGTCGATCCCGCCGCCTCCGTAGGGCTCGGGGATGAACGCGGTGTCGAGGCCGAGGGCGTGCGCCTTCTTGATGATGTCCCAGGGCACCTCGCCCTTCTTGTCGCACTCGAGGGCGACCGGCCGCATCTCCCGCTGCGCGAAGTCTCGGGCCGTCTTCTGAAGGAGCCGTTGCTCCTCCGTGAGATCAAAATCGACCACCGCGTTTCCCCTCGACCCGCGCTTCGGATGAGACGATGGCCGGTTCCGTATTTAATGGTTGGATTCGCACGGCACGGGGACGCCAGATTGACAAGGGAAGGACGCATACCTCCCCCGAGCACGCGATGGCGCTGCCCCGCTTCTCGCCGCGGACCGTGTACACGCTCTTCGCCCTCGCCCACGCCGTGGGCGGATTCGCGATCCTCGTCGAGATGACCGGAGGGGACTGGGACATCCGATGGCACATCCGCCGCCTCGTCGAGGTCTTCTGGACGCCGCCCCACACGGTGCTGTACAGCGGCCTCGCGATCGCCTTCGCGTCGGCGTTCGGCGCGCACCTCCTCCAGCTCCTCGGACCCGTGCCGCCTCGGCCCTTGCGAGTCGGGATCCGCGTCGCGCTGATCGGGCTCGCGATGCAACTCGTGGCGGGCGGCTTCGACACGTGGTGGCACGCCACGTTCGGCGTGGACGACGCGCTGAGCCCGCCGCACGTCCTGTTGATCGGCGGGATGGTCGTCTCGGCCTTTGGCTTCGTGTCGGGGCTCGTGGTGCTGGCGCGGGCGTCGCCGTTCTGGACGACCGCGGTCCCGAGCGTCCGGCGGCTGCTGTACGTCGCGATGCCTGCCGCGTTCGTCGCACTCTTCTATGCGCTCTGGGGCTTCAGCTGGGTCTTCACGTATCCGGGATTCACGAAGCCGCCGTTTCTCCCGGAGTTGTGGCAGAGGAGCATCGTCGGGGTGCTGTTTGCAACGTTGCTCCCGTTCATCGCGTTGTCCGCCGCACGCCTCGTGCCGTGGTGGGGCGGCGCGACCGCGACCCTGGCCCTCGTGACGATCGACGTCACCCTGGTCGATGCGCTGATGGGCTCGCCGCCGGACGCCGCCTCGTTGGCGCTCGGCCTCGTGCTCATCCTCGTGCCCGCCATCGTCATCGATTTCGTCGTGAAGCGGTATCCATCGGAGCGCGCCCGGCGCGTGACGACGCCGCTTCTGGGGATGGCGGGCGGGGTCTTAGGTGGGCTCTTCGCGGGCGGGCCCGTGCTCGCGATGACGGGCGGTCTCGGTTCGAACCCGAGCGTGCTCTTCGCGACGATGGTCGAAACGCTGCTCCGCGCGGCCGGGACGCCCGCGACCCTCGTCGCCGCCTCCGCGGACGGCGGGATCGGACGGCGCGTGACGTGAAGGTCTTCGTGGCCGGCGCGACCGGGGTGTTGGGACACCGTCTCGTTCGCCGCCTGGCGGATCGAGGCCACCGCGTCGTCGGGTCGGTCCGCGACGAGGTCGGCGAGGTGGCCGTGCGCGCCGCCGGCGGGGAACCGCGACGGGCGAATCTCTTCGATGTCGACTCTCTCGCACGGGCCGCCGAAGGGGCCGACATCGTGATTCGCGCCGCGACGAAGATTCCGACGAAGCTGCGGACCTCGCGGAGGCACTGGGCCGAGAACGACCGGATCCGGATTGAAGGGACGAGATCCCTCACGGAAGCCACGGCCCGAGTTGGAGCCAAGGCTTACATTCAGGAGGGCATCGTCTGGGCCGTCCGGAATCCCGATGGGTCGCCGTTCGACGAGGGTGCGCCTCCCGCCCCCGACCCGATCCTTGCGTCCGCGGTGGAGTCGGAGAGGATCGCGCGCGTTGCGGGGTCGAGGTACGGCTTTGCCGCGGGGACGCTCCGATGCGGCGGATTCTACGCCGCCGACGGGTGGCACACGCGCGTGATGGGAGAGGCGCTCCTCCGCCGGAGGCCCGCGATGATCCGGGCGGCATCCCCCACCTGGTCGTTCATCCACGCGGACGACGTCGCGGGCGCGTTTGTCGCGGTCGCGGAGGCACCGCGGAGCGGCGTGTGGCATGTGGTTGACGACCGACCGGTGGCCCTCGCAGAATTCCTCGGCGGGCTGGCGAATCGGTTGGGCGCACCCGTTCCGAGGCAGATGCCGCCGTGGCTCGCGCGCCTCGCACTGGGCCGGTACACGTCCGAGCTGCTCCGCACGTCCTTCGTGACTTCGAACGCCCGGTTCCGACGGGACTTCGGATGGCGGCCGCAATATCCGACGTTCGAGCAGGGTCTCGACGACGTCGTCGCAACCTGGAAGGCCGAAGGATTCCCTCGACGGAAGGTCTGATTCTTTGGACCGTCTCGCCCGAGTTCTCGTAGGCCTCGTGGGACTCCATTTGGCTGTGACCGTCCTCCACGCTGCCGCGCACGCCGCGCTCCAAGTCTTCCCGGAAGGGGTCGATCTCGCATTCATCGTCGGAGTCATCCTGGTCGGGCCGGTGGCGGCGGTGGGCCTGCTTCGATTCCACCGTCGGGTCGCAGCGGCCCTCGCGGCGGTCTCCATGGGCCTTTCGTTCGTGTACGGCGTCTACAACCATTTCCTCGTGGCGGGTCCGGACCATGTGTCGATTGTCTCGTCCGAAGCGTGGACGACCGTTTTCGTGATCAGCGGGGCGGCCCTGGGCGGGCTCGAGATTTCGACCGCGGTCGTCGCCGTGTTCGTGTTCTGGAGTTCCGCTAGAACTCCTTCGGGACCTGCTGAGCCACCTGCGTGATGCGGTTCAGCTGTCCCGTGAGCGCCATGATCTTCGGCATCGAGCCGCGGAAACGGATCTTCCCGCCCAGGACGAGGCCCTGGAAATCCCGCTCCCCTCTCCCGAGTTGCGTCCATGCGTCGTACGGGCCCTCGAACTTCGAGGAGGAAGGAGGCGTTCCGGTCGGTGCATGTCAACACGATCTTCGCCGTCACCGTCGTGGCGCGCTTCGCCCACTCCGGGTCCGCATTGAGGCGACTCGCGACCTCGTCGAAGAACGTCTCCGAAAAATACTGGACCATCAAACCCTCTCGCCCTCGGGAAGTCGGCGAGGTCGGAAAAAGGCTTTGCCGATTCGTCGCCGCGTCGAACCCCACGGGAAAGGTTTTACGGGGGCGGACATCTCGCGGGTCGCGCGTGGGTAGCCAAGCCCGGTCAAAGGCGAGGGACTCAAGATCCCTTCCCGAAGGGGTTCCCAGGTTCGAATCCTGGCCCACGCATTCGGGTTCATCCGTACCTGTGGCGAGTGCAGAACGGACTCGGCCCTTCCAAGAGATGCGTGAGGCGGGTGGAGCGACACGTTTGGCGTTGGCACTAACGACAACGAGCCGGAGCGCCGTTCGGTTGCGGCCGGATCCCTCGCCCCTTGTTGCGTCTGCGGAACGTATTTGCGGAGCGAAGGGACTCTGTATACCGTGAAAATCCTTCTTCATCACGTGTTCATCGAAGTTAGTGACATGGAGCGCGCCATCCGCTTCTACACGAAAGTCCTGGGTCTCCCCCTGCTAGCTAATGCAGGCTTCTATGCCCGAGTGGGCGGGGACCGCTTCTGGATCGGTATGGGCGTGAGCAAGATCCCCGTCGCACAGCGACGGGAATTCATGTCGACGAACGTCGCCTTCCTTGCCGAGGACGTGGATGCGGCCTACGAGCGACTCGTGAGGAAAGGCGTCGAGTTCTATAACCCGCCTTTCTCCCCTTCGCCAGGAGTGCGGATCGCCGAGTTTTATGACAGTGAGGGCAATCGGCTCTCCCTTTCCTCGGACCGGTGAGGCAGAAACGCTCGGGGTGGGTGAGGCATGGAATCGCAAGGCTTCTTGAAGGCCCTGACGATGCGGAGGCAGGGTCTCCGATGCAGAAAAAAGAGCTGATCGACTTGATGACGACGCTGGACGATGCTTGGAACGCCGGACCGGGAAGTCCTCTTTGGGAGACTTTTAGGAAGCGTCACACCGAGAATGTCGCCGTGTACTGGCCCGGCGGGGCTCCACCCACGAAGGGACGGCACAACCATGACGTGGAAGCCGTTGAATTCTTCAAGACGTTCCCGGACAACCACCTCATCAACCGCCCGTACAAGATCCTCATCGCAGACGGCAACCACACGTGCTCCGTCGCGGAATTCTCCGGCACGATGAAGGGACCGATGAAGACCGCAGAGGGGAAGGTCATCCCACCGACCGGGAGGAGTTTCCACGTGGAGTTCTGCACGGTGGCCACATGGAACGAGAAGGGGGAGATCACGGAGGAGCGGCTCTTCTATGACCTCGTGGGCCTGATGAGGCAGGTCGGACTCGCGTAATGTCCAGGTGCGCGACGGTTCCAGACGGTGTTCACCGCGGCCGATCGGTCCAGCGGATCTCGCCCCGCAGGATCGCGGCCGCGTCCTCCGGGACGACGGGGTTGATGTAGAATCCACTTCCACGTTCGAAGCCCGCGGTCTCGGTGAGATGTGGCGTGATCTCGAGGTGCCAGTGATACGCGACCGCGTCGTCTCCGCGGGGGGCAGTGTGGATGTAGTAGTTGAAGGACGGATCGTCGAGGATCCGGTCCATCCGACCCAGGATGTCCTTCAGGAACCGGGCGAGCACGAGCCGATGCGCATCCGGAATCGACTCGAACGCGCCGGCGTGGTCTTTCGGCAGGATCCACGTCTCGAAGGGGAAGCGCGCAGCGTAGGGCGCGAGCGCGACGAACCGTTCGTCCTCGGCGACGATCCGGTGACGAGCCTTCCGTTCCTCCGCGACCACGTCGCAGTAGAGGCACGAACCCGCCTTCGAGCCGCCGTGCGAACGGACGCCCTCCAACTCGTCCAGGATCCGAAGCGGGACGATCGGAGTCGCGACGAGCTGGGAGTGCGGGTGGGAGAGCGATGCGCCCGCGCGCTCTCCGTGGTTCTTGAAGATCAGGACGTAGCGGACCCTCGGATCCGCGGCGAGAGAGCGATACCGGTCCCGGTACGCTCGCAAGACTTCTGCGACTTGCGCCTCGTCGAGCGTGGGGATGCGGCCCTCGTGGTCCGGCGACTCGACGATGATCTCGTGGGCCCCG